>JAFSYZ010000043.1 GCA_017455785.1 Candidatus Methanomethylophilaceae archaeon | reverse complement strand
TCAGGACAGACTGATTCCGTCTTCTTCGGAAGGCCCAGACTGCCGCTGTATTTCTGTGCGGTATTCGGCATTGCATCCACCTAATATTGAGTCGGACCATCCAATCTGGGCATATATAGATTTGCGCGCGCGTACGCCATAATATCAGACAATGGTCGAACATGTCATGTGGCTGACGGTGCGGAGTTATACTAACCGTAGTGTCCGACCTTTTTACACTAGATGTGCCGTATGTTCAATATGACAAACAAAAGCACAAAAATGAGCAGAAAAGGGAGTATGCCTTTCGCTATGGTGGCGGTCACGATACTGCTCCTCAGTTCGGCATACGGCATAGCCATTGCATCTGTGGATAGAACAGAGGATGGTACCTCCTCGATAAATGATGAGATCATGTCGGTATCGGATGCGATACATGACACAAGAAGATTCATTGAAGCCGGGATAGGGAGAATCATCAACAATATCACCACCGATGAGTACGGCGGGTCGTTGATCGACAGGATGGAAGGGTTCGATGAGAAATTGGACAGATGGATGTCCGACAATTTTCCATTGGTCGAGGACGGCAACTCAGTAACGGTATTGGATCATGACATCTCTCTGTCTGTGGAGAACATGAGGAAGGAATCCACTGATGGCATAACGCCTTCCTTCCTGAAGGCCACCGGCTCCGTGGAACTCAGATACATCAACTCTTCCGGGAGTAACATCACCAAGATCGAAATATCCGCTGACGGGACATCAGGGCTTCCCTTCGTGGTCGAGAACGTCACACGTTTCGAACTGTCCGCATGCGGATGTGCATCCGCTCTGACCGAACTCATGACGTATCAACTTTCGTCTCTGGCACAGTTAAGAGTGTTGAACGGATACGGTTCGATCTCGGAATATGGGGACATGGGAACCATGTCCATCATCACGGAGGATGATGTACAGGAATCGCTCCGGTCCTCACTGTCAATATTGGAGGAACTGTGCTTCCGTACGAACGGTGTTGATGACATGAGAGTGGAGCACATCGATGCCGCCGAACTCCTTCTTACGGATGATGGATACATCAAGATAGATCTCTCAGCGGTTATGTCGCAGGCACTGATAGCCGCCGGGGACCAGATTGTCCTGAAATGGTACGATCTCCTGTGGGGATCGGAGATCCTGGACCTTGCTGACAAAGGGATTGATGGGATAAAATCGGTTATCAGGTCTATACAAGGGCTGTTCTCAAATGAGAACACCGATTCTGCGATACCCTATATCAGAACGGCCCTTGGTTCGAAAGGACTATCGGATGATGACTACAGATTCATCAGGACACAGCCCTACACACTGGAGATCGACGGCAGGATCGTTATCGACGACGATTGGTACGGTTTCGACGAGAAGGAACTGGACCTCGGGGCCATCATGATAGAGATCGATCCCGTGGAGATCGACATATTCGCTTGGAGCGGGTGGGAAGACTTCGTCACCAGATACGAATCCGGAAGGAACGACATCAGGGAATACATACGCAATGTCGTACACACGGCCGCGCTGGAATGTGTAAGTGGATACGGTTCCATGAAGATTGAGGTGAATCCGTACGACACCGTTTCTTTCTCCACATCGATAGCGACTGCTTTCGACAAGGCATTCAGCGAAGGTATGAGGAGACTCAACGATGATCTGGAACATATCATCGATACCGGGAGCATCCCCGACCCTCTGTACCAGAGGATATGCGAGGAATTGGACATCTACGAGGATGAGATATTCGGGCTGCAGACGATATATGATGCAATAATAGGAACGACCAGAGAAAAGATACAGGATCACCTCTCATCGAAAGGTCTTGTGGATGTCGGAGGGATTGTGACCGATGCTCTCATGAAGAGTGCGTTGAAATCGGTTAGCATCATAGACATGATGGAAATCTTAGACTACGAGGTATCGGAAAGGAAGAACATGTTCAAGAGCATCCTTTCGGATGTCCGTAAGGATAACGACGGTCCGATAAAGAACGCCATGAAGTATGTCATGGACTACTCCCTTAACTCAGAGATCGTGGACAATCTGATGAGGGAATCCACAGAGTGGATGATCACTGATATGATCAATTATCATGAACTGAACGTGAAATCGGGTATCATCGACCTCTCTCCACTTCCTGACTACGAACTGAAGGATAGTGACGGTGTGATCAAGACCGTCTTCTTCAGGATGGATGATGACATATATGTGGATGTATCGATAACCACGCCCAGGGACAACAGAGACAAGTGTTCCCATTATGTCGATATCGAGACCATCAATCTGAGCCCCTATACCAATGTGTTCACTATAGGCCTCAAAGGCACTATAGGATACAGAGCGGAATCATCCGATGTGGTGATGGATGGATTGGATTGGTGCGATTGCATCGTGAATGACAGTATCGTTCTCGACACCGCCTTCGACATACCGTTCGTTTCCGGTTGGGGACTCTGTGGGGTCAGCTATCCTCCGTCACACACAATAGCGGATGAACTATGGGAACGTTACGGGTATCTTTTCGAACCGCTGATGAAACCCTTGAGGGAGGTGTTCCTCGCTCTGAAGAACATCTATTCGACATGCAAGAACGCCATGGTGGAGATCACAGCATACCTCGAGGAACTGATAGTACAGCTGTACTCGACCATAGAAGAGTCCCTTGAGAAACTTCAGGAGATGATGGAAGATGGGATGCTGGGTATGATCGTAGGGATGATATCGGCCTTTGATATCGGTCTCGGATCACAATCGGTTACGATGTCGTATATGTCGATGAGCGTCACATTCGAAACTAGGATAGCAACACTCAAAAGCTCTACAAGGTCGCTCTGTAAACTGACCATGACCAACTCCATCGGGGATGTGAGGTTCGGTACATCCATCGATATCAAGGAGAACGACAAGAACGGGATAATGGTGAAGTGTGAGGGTTCGGTTGAGAGTGATGACTGGAAGATCAAACTGACCGTCGACCCGATGATGAAATTCAGCAAGACATTCCTGAAGGTCACAGGTTCCATCAGGGGAGTTGACTTCTCAGCTTCGATACCAGAAATCGTTCAATATGACGAACTGGAACTGAAGGTTTCTGACATCCCGGGGGTAGGGGAGGCGCTCTCTAACATACCGCTGCCGATCCCCGATGTCAAAGGGGCCTTGGATATGGGGCTGTTCCTCAAATATGAACTGCCGTTCGACACCGATCTTGTGATCAATGAGTTCGAGTCCAATCCGGCCGGAACCGACAGGGGGAACGAATGGGTTGAGATCTACAACGGCACCCTAGCACCGATAGACCTGACAGGCTACACCCTGGTCCCTGGATCCGACGAGTCCAAGGCCATAGTGCTGTCAGGTACGATCCAACCCCTGGGGAAGAAGGTCTTCACCTTCGAGTCACAGACCCTCAACAACTCCAACGGCAAGAGCAAAGGTGAATGTCTGGCACTGTACGATCCCGATGGAAACGAGGTCGATTCGACACCGTGGAAGACCGACACTTACAACGACGACCGCACATGGCAGAGGAGCACGGACGGAGGGAAGACATGGAAGTTCTCCAAAGCCACTAAAGAGAGGAGCAACGGCTCCAGCCTAGGTTTCAATTCCTACATACAGACCTTCGTCATCGACAGTCTGATGGAAGCAGGTGAGACCGCCTTCTACAAGATGGGGAACCATCTGAAGACGATAGAGGACATCGAGGAGTTCCTTAAACTGACACTGTCCCTGTTCATAGAGAACGTGATACAGAAGATCGCCGATGTGATAATCGGAGCGGGAGTTTTCATCTCTATCGAGATACAGGACTATGCGGAGACACTGCATGCAGGATACAGGATTTCTTTGGAGATGAACTCCGAACTTGTATCCGACGGGTTGAGATGGCTTCTGTCACAGGTCCCGTATCTAAGTGATTTTGTGAACGCACCCAAATGCACCGATCCGTTGGACATCATCTGCAACGACACCTACCTCCGTACAGTATCGTATTGGGAGACGTCCGCACCGAGGATCCTTGCCAAAGAAGCCGATATCAAGGTCATGATGGGCGTATCGTCCGCAGTCAATATCTCCGGGATCTGCGCCCTCTTCGGTAAAGAAAGAGGAACATGGAAGGCTGAGGTAGGGCTGGTGATTCTTGACTGTCCGTTCGAACTGATGCCCAAGAAGATGAAAGAAAGCAACGGTTCTAAGGGGGATCTTTGGCTGTTCAGGATGACTTTCGAGAAGGCGGATTGAAGTGATAATTAGGAGTGAAAAACAACATCCTATGAACGTCCACGGTACCTTTATTACGCGCGGTTCCATAGGGAAGGACATGGCAAGATCCTACAGGATACCGACCGTTCTATCGGCAGAAGAACTGACAGACAAGGCATTCCATAGGGCTGCCAAGATCACGGTCAACGGGACAAACGCATTGGATACCAAGAAGAAAACCACGTTGGCCAAGATAACCGCATCCGGGGACATAGTGAAGGATGCCTTCACATCATATGTTGAGAAGTTCCCCAGGATCGATAAGGATGACGATTTCTTCCCGGAATTGGTCGATCTTGTGATAGGTATCGACATGTACAAGAAATCGCTGGGGGCGATGAACTGGGCCGCCAACAAGACAGAGAGGCTTAAGACCGAGGCGCTCAGGGAGGTCAGACGCTCCAAGGACGGTTCTGTAATCGATTCAATCAGGAGCAGTTTCTACGGCAGACTGTCATCCATCATCAGACAGGTGGATGATGAGCTCCTGTTCCTGCAGGGATGCAAGACCAAGTTCAGGAATCTCCCAGCGGTGGATGCCAATGTCGCGACACTCGTTGTAGCAGGATTCCCGAATGTAGGGAAGAGCAAACTCGTATCCACCCTGAGCAGTGCGGCACCCGAGATCGCACCTTATCCGTTCACCACCAAAGGTATCGTCATCGGTCATATGGATGACGACTGGAGGAAATATCAGATCATTGACACACCCGGTCTCCTGGACAGGAGCATCGACGAGAGGAACGACATCGAGAAGCAGGCCATCCTCGCCCTGAGGTACCTGACACACGTCATCCTATTCATTCTAGACCCGTCGGAGACCTGCGGCTACAGCATGGAGAAGCAGGAGGCACTCCTGGAATCGGTGAAAAGAGGATTCCAAGGTGTCCCGATCATAGTGGCCGAGAGCAAGAACGACATCCTGGTCAGGGAGAGCGGGAACCTGAATTTCTCCGCAGAGACCGGGAGCAACATGGACATCCTCAGGGACACCATAATCAAGGAACTGAGGAAGATCAGATTCGAAGAAGAGGAGCTGTAGATGGCGATACGTGAGGTCGCCTACAGTGACGAGATGAAGGCCTACTTCAACGGCCTCATCGAAAAATGTAATGACTGCTATGAGGTAGCAGAGAAGGCAAGAGCCCAAGGAAAGGACACAGAGACTTTCGTGGAGATCCCTCAGGCAGAGGATCTGGCACTTAGGTGTGAGAAGATCCTTACGGACTTCAAGGTAGGGGAGATCGCCGAGGTCATAAGGGACCTCACGGACGAATACAAGAACAGGGAACTGGTCTGCCTGATGGCTGCAAAGGAGATTGCCAAGAGGCCTGCGGAATCGATGGAATTAGCCATCGACAGAGCGATCAGGGTCGGACTCGCCGTACTTACGGAAGGTATCCTCGTCGCTCCTCTGGAAGGTCTTGCCGATACGAAGATCAAATCCAATGCCGACGGCACCGATTATGTGGATCTTGTGTTCGCAGGTCCGATCCGTGCAGCAGGAGGTACAGCACAGGCCATGAGCGTTCTCATCGCCGATGTTGTCAGACAAGAGGTGGGCATCGGAAAATACATACCGACGACACAGGAGATCGACCGTTTCATCGAGGAGATCCCGTTATACAAACAATGTCAGCACCTGCAATACACCCCAACACCGCATGAGATCCAACTGATCGTAGGGAACTGTCCCATATGCATCGACGGAGAAGGTACGGAAAAGATGGAGATCTCAGGATTCAGGGACTTACCAAGGATAGATACCAACCAGGTCAGAGGAGGTGCCTGTCTCGTAATAGCCGAAGGTCTGTGCCAAAAGGCTGCGAAGATCAAGAAGCATGTCGATAAGTTAGGATTGAAAGGATGGGAGTTCCTCGATAAGTATCTCGAGGGCAAGGGAGCGTCCACCAGTTCCAATGAGGAGAGGGTTCTGAAACCGTCCTACAAGTATCTCAAAGACATGTTGGCTGGACGTCCAATATTCGGTTACCCGTCGAGGGTCGGGGCGTTCAGGCTCAGATACGGTAGGGCGAGGACATCCGGATTAGCATCCCTCGCATATTCGCCGGCGAGCATGTACATCCTGGATGAGTTCACCGCATTGGGTACACAGGTTAAGATCGAAAGACCCGGGAAAGCATCCGTGGTCACACCCTGCGATCAATTGGATGGACCCATCGTCATACTGAAGAATGGTGACCTGGTCCAATGCAACACCAAAGAGGAGGCATTGGCGGTCAGGAAAGATGTGAAGGAGATAACAGATACCGGAGAGATCCTTGTCCCGTTCGGTGAGTTCTGTGAGAACAACCATTTCCTCGTTCCCTGCGGTTATCCGATCGAGTGGCACAAACAGGAACTGAAGAAGGCCACATCGGACAACCTTCCGGAGGATTGGCAACACCCTACATGGGAACGTGCGATCCAGATGTCCAAGGAACTGAAAGTACCTCTGCATCCGGATTTCAATCTTTTCTGGTTCGACCTCGATGTCCCTAGACTCCAGGAACTACGCACATCAGTATTGGAGCACGGCTCGTTCCTGGATGGCAGACTCAACATCCCTACAGCGGATGTGAACAAACGCACACTGGAGGATCTCGGTGCATTGCACATAGTGCGTGAAGGGAAGATCATACTCGACAGATATGCGATACCGTTGATCTACGGTCTCGGATTGGGATTGGACGGAGAAAAGATCGTTCCGCTCAAGGACCTAACGGGAGAGGATGCACTCACAGCTGTCAGCGATGCCATGGGAATAGAGGTACGCGCAAGGGCACGCACCAGGATCGGGACAAGGATGGGAAGGCCTGAGAAGGCCAAAGACAGAAGTTCAGGCAAATCCGCTTTGGGACACGGACTGTTCGCCGTTACCGATTCGCCTGAGATCGGCAAGTCTTTGAAGAAGGCCATTTCCACCCAGGCGTATGCGAGACAGACCAATGAGGAGACATTGAAAAAGAAGGGGATATCCGCCAACTCGAAGGGTCTCCTTGTTGACTGCACATCAAGGATGTGCCCCCAATGCAGAGAGGTCACCTACCGTTCATGGTGCAGGAACTGCGGCGTACATACGATGGTCATCAAACAGAACAATACCTCAGGATTCAACAAGAACATGATGACCATTGACATCACCAAGGAATATCATGATGCACTCACCAATCTTGGATTAATGGACTCGGACGATCTGAAACTCACCGAGGACTATCCATCGGTGATAAAGACACCGGAACCCTTGGAGAAGGCCATACTCAGGTCCAAGAACAAGCTGATGGTCTACAAGGACGGTACAGTCCGTTTCGATATGACCGACAT
>JAFSYZ010000208.1 GCA_017455785.1 Candidatus Methanomethylophilaceae archaeon | reverse complement strand
GTTCAACAGGATCGGTGGGTCGGAAGCGGGGATTATCTAGCGTAAGCTATAAACGAATGGTAAAAACATTCAGAAATAACGCTCGTTTTTGTCAAGGAAAATAAAAGTCAATGACTCTTTAAAAACAACCATATAAAATGGTTCAAATCCGTTCATTTCAATGTTATTAAAAAGTATCATATATCGACAATCATCTATCCGATTCAATGGAACATGATGTGTTCAAAGCATTATCTGATGCCAACCGCCTTCGTATTGTCGGGATGCTGAGCGGAGGGGAGCTTTGCGCTTGTCATATACTTGAAGAATTGGATATAACTCAGCCCACACTCTCCCATCATATGTCCATTCTCGTCAAATGCGGGTTGGTCAATGCAAGGAAAGACGGTCTCTGGTCATATTATACACTCAACGATCAGAAGATTGCCGAGATGGTTGATTATCTCAACTCACTCCGTACCGTCATTGTTCCTAGATGAATATATAGATGAATATCGATTTAATTATATAGATAATCATCAATGTATTATGCATGGCATCAGTTACTGTACATCAGAGGACTTGCGGGAAGATTCACAGAATCACAGTCAGCATGAAAGAAGACGGGAACTATTCCGTCGCAATCAGTTCCGATTGCCCGAAGGTTGCGGAGTACGGTCAGCGGATCGGTGTGATAACCCTTGACGATCTCCTTACGGTCTCCGGAAGCAGGGTGTTCAATCCTGATGTGAAGGGCGATACCTCCTCTACCTGCCTTTCGGGCATGGGCGTGCTCTATGCAGGATGGATCGAGGCCGGAATGCTGGCGGGATCCCTAGTGAAGAAGGTCGGTTCGAACTCAATCACATTCTCGGAGGAAGCCGATGTCTGAGGCATGGGACTTCATCCAGCACCAGATTCTGGGAATGGAATGGCTGGATTCCCTGATAGGAGACGGCCTTGCAGCCATGGGGGTGGACACTTCCGAAAGACTGGGAGGGAGTCTGCAGTTCTTCATTTACGATACGGTCAAGATCCTCATACTGCTGATCCTGCTGATCTTCATCATCTCTTACATACAGAGTTATTTCCCGCCGGAGAGGTCCAGGGAGGTAATGGGTAGGTTCAGAGGTATGAAAGGAAGGGTCGCAGGAGCCCTTCTCGGGACGGTGACGCCGTTCTGCAGTTGTTCGTCGATCCCCATCTTCATCGGGTTCAACAAGGCGGGATTGCCGTTGGGCACATCGATATCGTTCCTCATCTCCTCTCCGTTCGTGGATCTTGCGGCGCTGATAGTGCTGATGGGCATATTCGGACCCGAGATAGCGGTAACGTATGTCGTTGTGGGTGTGGTCCTGGCGGTCATCGGTGGAACCATTGTCGATATGATGCACATGGACGATCAAATCGCCGATCACGCAAGGCCTGCAGCCTGCTCCTGCGGATGCTCCCCGATCCAGATCGGCGATGGAGGGCCGTCTACCGTGAGCGAGAGATCGGCATATTCGTTGCACCAGGTGTGGTCTACGCTCAGGAAGGTCTGGATATACATTCTTATAGGCGTGCTGATCGGTGCGCTGATCCATAACTGGGTCCCCGAGGATATTATCAAGGCTATATTAGGTGACGGGAATCCGTTCTCCGTGTTGATCGCCGTTGCAGTCGGTGTGCCGGTCTATGCGGACATATTCGGGACGATACCCATCGCAGAAGCATTGTTCTCCAAAGGTGTGGGTGCCGGAACCATACTTGCATTCATGATGGGCGTTACCGCACTCTCGCTGCCATCCATGGTGATGCTGAAAAGCGTGATGAAGACGCGTCTTCTTGCGGTATTCTTCGCAATCGTTGTGATTGGGATTGTCGCGATAGGATATGCATTCAATGTGATTTCTATGATTATGTAAGGCACCGGTCTAAAATGCACATCTGTTAAATCATCAAAGAGCCAGCAATCAGAATTTTAGAGATAATGACAGTGGGCCCCCCCGGATTTGAACCGGAGTCAGTGGCTCCCGAAGCCACAAGGATACCAAGCTACCCCAAGGGCCCAACTGAATTCCCCTATCTGCTCCATTGATAAAAGCATTTGGTTCTCTTATTCAAATCGTAATACGGAATACGGGATTGGGAACGTCGATTATCCGAACTGGGAACGGTCCAGGGACCTTGTTGAGAGGCCCCTATGGCCATGATTCATCCCTTGATCATACTTCTCAGAACGGTCTGCAGGATTCCGCCGTTCGCGATGTAATCCACCTCTGCTGGCACATCCACCCTGCATGTGGTGTAGAACTCCAGTTTCTTACCGTCCCTGTACGCTGTGACCTTTACATCGCACTTCGGCTCAAGATCCTCGAGCTCGATGTCAAAGATCTCCTTCCCAGTAAGCCCTAATGAGGCGAGGTTCTGACCCTCTTTGAACTGCAACGGAACTATGCCCATCCCGACCAGATTGGACCTGTGGATCCTCTCGAACGACTCTGCGATCACTGCTCTGACACCGAGGAGGTACGGTCCCTTGGCCGCCCAATCCCTGGAGCTGCCGGTTCCGTACTCCTTCCCTGCCAGTACGATCAGCGGTGTGCGCTCCTCCTGATACCTCATGGAGGTCTCGAAGATGGTGTCCTCCTTGTTGTCTGGAATATACACTGACCAGCTTCCCTCGGTACCGGGAACGAGCTTGTTCTTGAGACGGATGTTGGCGAATGTGCCCCTCATCATGATCTCATGGTTGGCCCTTCTCGAACCGTAGGAGTTGAAGTCCTTCGGCTGCACACCCAACTTGATCAGATACCTTCCGGCATCGGACTTCTCGTTGAACGAACCCGCGGGCGATATGTGGTCGGTGGTTATGGAATCACCTACAGAGACCAATGCCCTAGCCCTGTCTATGTTCTTGATTGCGGGCTCTTCGAATATGTCCTCGAAGAACGGAGGATTCCTGATGTAAGTGCTCTTGTCATCCCACTCGAACAGCGCTCCCTTAGGCGCCTCGATGGCCTTCCATCCGTCAGATCCTTCGAATATGTCCTTGTACTGCTCTATGAAGGTCTCCCTTGTTACGAACCTGTCCATGATCTCCTTGATCTCGGCATCTGTAGGCCAGATGTCCTTCAGGAACACATCCTTGCCGTCGACCTGTGCCAACGGTTCCGTTCCGAGGTCGATGTCCACCCTTCCCGCTATGGAGAATGCCACGACCAGTGGGGGTGATGCAAGATAATTGGCTTTCACATTCGCATGGATACGTCCCTCGAAGTTCCTGTTACTGGAAGCTATGGCCGCGGCCACAAGATCGTTGTCCTGAATCTTCCTCACGATCTCAGGATCCAATGGGCCGCTGTTACCGATACATGTCATGCATCCGTATCCGGTCACATTGAACCTCATCTTCTCAAGATACTCCAAAAGACCGGAGTCCTTCAGATACTGTGTGACAACCCTGGAACCGGGTGAAAGCGATGTCTTGACATAGTCCTTGGGCATCAGTCCCAGTTCGCATGCCTTCTTGGCCACAAGACCTGCAGCGATCATCACCGATGGGTTGGCGGTGTTCGTACACGATGTTATCGCAGCGATCGCCAGGAAACCGTCCCTGAGGCCTTCGGCCTCCTTCTGCTCCTTTACTCCCAACTCGTCCAGTGTGGCACGGAATGTTGTCTTCATGTTGCAGAGCGGTATCCTGTCCTGCGGCCTCTTGTGTCCAGCCAATGACGGGTACACATCACCTAGGTCCAATTCCAGCATCTCGGTGTATTCCGCCTCGCCTTCGTACCATAGTGTCTGCTCTTTTGTATACTTGATGACGGTATCGATGTGATCCTCGTCCCTACCGGAAAGCCTGAGGTAATCGATGGTCTTCTGGTCGACCGGGAAGAATCCCATTGTCGCACCGTACTCCGGACCCATATTGGCGATGGTCGCCCTGTCCGCCAACTCTAGGTTCTGATATCCTTCACCGCAGAACTCCACGAACTTACCGACAACACCGACCCTTCTTAGCATCTGCACAACGGTAAGAACGAGATCCGTGGCTGTGACGCCGGGCCTGAGCTTACCGGTCAACCTGAACCCGATGACATCCGGGAGCTTCATGTAGCAAGGCTGTCCTAACATAACAGCCTCCGCTTCGATTCCTCCGACACCCCATCCTACGACACCAAGACCGTCGATCTGTGTAGTGTGTGAATCTGTACCGAAACATGAATCGGGGTATGCGACCTTCTGTCCATCCTTCTCTACCGTGTGGACGAGGGGTGACAGATACTCCAGATTGACCTGATGGCATATCCCTTTTCCAGGAGGTACCGCACGGAAGTTTGCGAAGGAGTTCTGTGCCCACTTGAACAGTGCGTACCTCTCCCTGTTCCTCTGGAAATCCAGTTCCTCATTCTTCTCCTGGGCATCGGGAGTTCCTGCGAAATCGACCTGTATGGAGTGGTCTATCACGAGATCCACAGGGACGAGAGGATTGATTACCTCCGGATTGCCGCCCATAGAATCGACAGCGGACCTCATGGATGCAAGGTCGACGACCGCCGCTCCACCTGTCAGGTCCTGTAGCAGAACACGTGCAGGGATGTAAGGTATCTCGCCATCATCGTTCTTCTTGGCGTTCCATGATGCGATCATCCTCACATCATCATCGGTGATGAGCCTTCCGTCCTTCTGCCTGAGAAGTGACTCCACCAGGACCTTTATGGAATAGGGCATCTTCTTGAGATCCTTGATTATGCCCTTCTCCTCAAGCGCCTTGAGGCTGTAGTACGTGATCTTTCCTTCCTTGGTCTCCAGTGTCCTTCTGCAATCTCCGATGTCCGCCATGGGAACTCCTCTGCCCTTCCCTATATTAACGTTATAGATAAAGTGGGCGGTCGACAGTAATCGATCAAGATTAGAGTAAAGTGTACGACGACATACCATACATATAGTACTATAATTCGTCAAACAACGAATATAGTGTTCGTCACTACTTTATACTCACCCTTCCATGGATAATTATGCAGGATACTTTCAAGGAGAAGATCGCGGGAGAAATCGTGCTCTCGCCCGATCCCGGTAAGACCATCAGGAAATGGAGAGAGGAGTTCGGCATCAGCCAACATCAGCTGGCGGATTCCATCGGGATCTCACACTCCGTAATCAGTGATTATGAATCGGGGAGACGTAAGTCCCCCGGAACGCAGGTTATCAAGAAGATCGTAGATGCCTTGATAGAAAACGATGTAGCAAACGGTTCCCCCACCATCAAGAAATACGATAATGGCGAGGGGATGGATTGCATCCTGGCAATGGGCGAGTTCCCAGAAGGTATAGATATGGCGCGCTTCATTAGGGCCATAGGCGGAAGAAATATCGGCTATCAAGGGGTGCAGAAGAAGGTCTACGGATACACCATCGTGGATTCGTTGAAGGCCATTCTCTCTTTGAACTCATCAGACTACATGAAGATATACGGCTGGAGCATCGAAAGGGCCCTTATCTTCACTGATGTCCACTACGGACGTTCCCCGATGGTCGCCATCAGGGCGCACCCGTTGACACCGGCAGTCGTAGTATACGACAAACCGGACAACACCGACGAGCTTGCGATAAAACTGGCTCAGCTGGAGAAGATCCCGTTGGTGGAGACCGACATGGACGTCAAGACAATGATAGACAAGATGAACAGATTCAAGGAGAGGGAATGATGGAAGCTGGAATCGTGAGTTACGGGGCATACGTCCCGAGGTACAGGATACTCCCTGAAGAGATCGGTAAGGTCTGGGGAGTGGACGGCAAATCCATGGGGAAAGGACTGTATATCCTGCAGAAATCCGTCCCTTCACCGGACGAGGACGTCGTCACCATAGCGACAGAAGCAGCAAGGAACATGATGGCAAGGGTGCCTGAAGTTAACCCTAAGGATATCGGTGCCCTGTACGTGGGTTCGGAATCCCACCCGTATGCAGTAAAACCTACATCGACCATCGTCGCGGAAGCGATAGAGGCGACACCGGCAATGACAGCGGCGGATCTTGAATTCGCCTGTAAGGCTGGTACCGCGGGCATTCAGATGTGCCTCGGACTGGTACTGTCGGGTATGATGAAGTACGCAGTGGCCATCGGTGCGGACACATCACAGGGAGCACCAGGAGATGCATTGGAATATTCAGCATCTGCAGGCGGTGCAGCATACCTCATAGGTACGGAGAACGTCATCGCCAGGATCAACAAGACCCTCAGTTTCACCACGGATACACCGGACTTCTGGAGGAGGGAAGGACAGCCGTATCCCAAACACGGAGGCAGGTTCACAGGAGAACCGGCGTACTTCAGACACATAACCTCGGCAGCTCAGATGATGATGGAAACCATGGGAACAAAGCCTGAGGATTACAAATACGCAGTGTTCCACCAACCCAACGGCAAATTCCCCACAAGGGTCGCTGCACAGTTGGGTTTCGCCCCGGAACAGATCGAAAGAGGATTGCTTACACCTAATATCGGCAACACATACAGCGGTGCCGTCCCGTTGGGACTGTCATCGATCCTGGATGTGGCCGAACCCGGTGACAGGATCTTCGTGGTATCGTACGGTTCCGGAGCAGGAAGCGATGCTTTCGACATAACGGTAACAGATAACATCAGGAAGTTCAAGAGGGACAACGCACCCACGATGGACAAGATACTAACAGACCCGGTCTACCTGGACTATGCGACATATGCCAAGTTCAAAGGTAAGATCGTAATGCCGGAGTGATAGGATGAGGGACGTAGCAATCATCGGAACAGGAGTCACCAAATTCGGTGAACTGTGGTACAGATCCTTCAGGGACATCGGTATCGAGGCAGGACTGAAAGCGGTAGCCGATTCCGGCCTTGCAGGAAACGAGATCGACGGTATGTACATAGGCAATATGTCAGCTGGAAGGTTCATCAATCAGCAGCATATCGATGCTCTTATCGCTGATTATTCCGGAATGGCGACCAACCATGTATCGTGTACAAGGGTCGAGGCAGGAGAGGCATCCGGAGCCGTCGCCTTCAAGGAAGGGGTCATGGCCGTTGCCTCAGGACTGCAGGACTTCGTTGTGGTCGCAGGTGCGGAGAAGATGACAGACATCGACGATGCATCGATCACATCCATCCTGGATGACACTGCGGATGCGGAATGGGAGGCATCCATGGGACTGACCTTGGCATCACTGCATGCGATGATCGCCAAGAGGATGATCCATGACGGAATGGCCACAAGGGAGGAGATCGCTTCCGTATCAGTGAACAGCCACGCACACGGTGCATTGAACCCCAATGCACAGTACAGGAAAGCGATAGAACTGAAGACCGTCCTCAACTCAGGAGCCGTAGCTACCCCATTGGGAATGTTCGACTGTGCCCCCAATTCTGACGGTGCGGCAGCGGTCGTACTCTGTCCGTTGGAGAGGGCGAAGGAATTCACCGATTCTTATGTGAAAGTGGCATCCTTGGCACAGACAAGTGACACACTGGCACTGTTCCAGAGAAATAGCATCACAAGCTTCGCTGCCACCGTGGAAGCGGGTAAAATGGCCTATGCAAGAGCAGGCATTACCCCTGCCGACATCAGCGTTGCAGAGATCCATGACAACTTCTCCGTATCGGGAATCCTTGCGTTGCAGGACCTCGGATTCTATGAGAAAGGGAAGGCTGGAAAAGCGTTCCTGGATGGAGAGGTCACCCTCGGAGGAGGAAAGCTAACTGTCAACACATCAGGAGGATTGAAGGCAAGAGGACATCCAGTCGGAGCGACCGGTGTAGCGCATATAGCCGAGATCACGGATCAGTTAAGGAACAGAGCAGACAAGAGGCAGGTCAAGGATGCCAAATACGGACTGGCACAGTCCGTCGGAGGCACCGGTTCAGCCGTAGTCGTCAGCATTCTGGAGGCGATCTGATGTCTTCCGTCGCAAAAGAGTGGAGGGAGATTCCAGGCAGGTACAACCTTCAGGGGACCAGATGTCAGGTCTGTAACAGGAAGTACTTCCCGTCACGCTCACTGTGCCCGCACTGCAGAAGAGCCAGCATAGGAAAGATGGAGCCCTACAAGGTATGCAGGGAAGGTACTGTCTATACCTATTCCATCATCCACGAGGCACCTGCTTGCAACAATACAATGAAGCCGTACGCGGTCGCGATGATCAAGACCGATGACGGTCTGATGATATCCGCACAGCTCGTGGATGTGGATCTGGACAAGGTTGAGATCGGCATGCCCGTACGTGCGGTCCTGAGAAAACTGGACGAGGACAGCCCCAGCGGCGTCATCCATTACGGATACAAATTCGTCCCGAAGAAATGACCAAACGGGGTGGAAACACCCCCTTTTTCTTTACTTTAACTTCTTGAGG
>JAFSYZ010000207.1 GCA_017455785.1 Candidatus Methanomethylophilaceae archaeon | reverse complement strand
TCGTATTGGCGGGATATAGCGGATAATCTGTCCTTATCCTTCGAAACATGTACCATCGTTGACATGAACAGCATTTTTCTGGCAACATCATCGCCGCGTCTTGTTATCCCCAGATTCGGGGAGGAGTCTGCCGAGTCTCTTTTTTTCGGTACTATTCCGAAATACGATGCAAAACTGTTTGCGTTCGGAAACCGATTTATATCGATTATAAGTGACGAGAAATAAGCGGATGTGACAGGTCCGAAACCGGGTATAGATTTCAGAAGCTGGTACATAGGTTCATCATCGAATTCCTCTACTATCGAGGCAAGGTTCTCTTTCACACGTTCACGGCATTGCCGCGAACGTGTGATCAGCAACCTGCTGGATTTATCCGCACACTCTTCAAGACGTTTTAAGGATCTTTCATTCGATATATCCTTCGGAAAACCTTCTAGTACAGTTCCGCGGAGGAGCATGAACGATCTAAGTCTCCTTCTGCAATCCGACAGCTCCTGGGATTCAAGAGAATAAAGTCTGCACATCTGTCTGCGGTTCATCCATTTCGAATCCACCATCAGACAGGTAGAGAACTCATTTTCACCGTTGATGCGGCGGCGCATATATGCTGCGAGTTCCAATGCATCGTGGGCATCCGTCTTCTTCACGGACATGTTTATTCTGTATAGATCCGAAGCGTTGGCGACAAGTACTGTACAGCCAAGGTCGGTCAGAGTCCAGAATACGTCGTGCGCTTTGCTGGAATTCTCGATCAGTATGCAATGCTCTCTGCCTTCAAGATATGATGAAATCTGTCCCAATCCTTTGGCATCGGATGTAACAGGCCTTCTGAATTCTGTATTGAATTCTTCGGCAAAGATCACGTCGTCCACATCCGACGGGTCTGATGCTGACGCATACACATATGACAACTCTTTGTGGGTATCCATTCCTATTGCAATCATTTTCTTTCTTCTCCTCCGAACAAGAAGATGAACAGAAATGGATTCAATACGATTTTATCATCGAATATGAATTTAGACCTCGGTCTGTCTCATCTTCTTGTTTGGCGACATTGGATGGACAGATCGCCATTTCAAGTATGAGGCCAGGTTCGGTTGCATCCATGGTATTGATTATCAAAGGTCTGAAACCTTTGGCAATGATATCATTGACATACAATCTTCCTGTCGATATACATTCAACGATACCTATGTGCTTCATAAGGGCCCATATGTCCATCTTGATTAAAAGACATGGTGAGGGAACGGCTCTCTGAGCATTGCCATCCTATGGTGATGGAATGATCATCAGAAAGTGAAAAATATTCCCCTGCCGACAGGCAGGGGATGGGAGATTCATATCTCCCTGATCTTCATGGATTGTTCCACAGGCAGGATGAACAGCCTTCCGTCACCGGGTGAACCGGTGGTCGCCGCTGCTCTTATCGCAGCCACAGCGGATTCGACCTTTCCGTCATCGATTACGGTCTCGACTTTCACCTTCTCTATCTCATCCAAGGTGATGGAGCCGACCCTGCTGCTGAACTGGATCCCTCCTTGTTCGCCTCTTCCGACCACATGGGTGATGGTCAGACCGCTTATGCCGACACCTTTCAGGGCATCCTTCACCGCCTGGAGCTTCTCCGGACGTATCACTGCTATTATCATCTTCATTTCATCACCTCACATGAAGTACGCAGGTTCGCCGTGCTCGACGATGTCCTGGCCCATGGCCTCCTCCTTCTCGCTTATACGTGTGTCCTTTATGACATGGCCTATGACCCATATCAGGGCATAGGAGAGTACGAAGCAGAACACCACGGTGATCACTATGGCGAACAGCTGTCCCACTACCAGGTGCCAGTCACCGGAGTAGATCAGTCCGCCGAACTCCGAGGATGCGAACAGCCCAGTGGCTATTGCTCCCCACATACCGCCGAATCCGTGGACACCCATGACATCCAACGCATCATCGATACCGGATTTCTTTCTCATGACTATCACACCGAAGTAACAGACCACTCCGCCTACCAGTCCGATGATTATTGCATCGGATGCGGTCACGTATCCTGCACCGGGTGTGATGGCGACCAGTCCTGCGATCGCTCCGGCGATCAGTCCCAATACTCCCACACGTCCTACGTGTATGTACTGTACGATGGACCAGGATATCATGGCGAACACAGCTGCTATCTGTGACACCACAATGGCGTTGATAGCTGTTGCATCGGCTGCGAGTCCGGATCCTCCGTTGAATCCGAACCATCCGAACCACAACAGGAAACATCCGATGAAGGCCATCGGGATGCTGTGCGGCCTCTGGAGGTTGGAGGAGCTTCTCTTGCCTGCATATATCGCAAGTGCCAGTCCTGTGGTCGCAGCACAGATGTGGACGACCGTTCCTCCTGCGAAGTCCAATGTCGTCAGGTCGAATGGAAGGCTCTCCATGAGTCCTCCACCCCATACCATGTGGGCCATCGGCGCATACACTATGATCGACCATCCTGCAAGGAACCATACGATGGATGTGTACTTGATACGCTCAGCACATGCACCCAACACTATGCCTGCGGTGATCAGTGCGAACATCATCTGGAACAACATGAATTCCATATCAGGGACGTAATCGTTGGTCCCTCCGATGATCGTGGCGGACACACCTCTCAGGAATATGTTGTCGAACCCTCCGACGATCACGTTACCGTCAGAGAATGCGAGTGAATATCCGACAAGGACCCAGGATGCTGTCATCACTCCCATGGCCAACAGCGTCTGGGCGATTATGGATGACATACTCTGCTTCCTTAGCATTCCTCCGTAGAACAGTGCCACTCCGGGCGTCATTATGAATACCAACATGGAACAGACCAGTATCCATCCGATGTTAGCGAAATCAGCGGGATCGTCTCCTACCGCATGTTCCGCGGATACACCGGGGATAATAGTCATCAGAGCGACCACGGCCACCGCTATGATGAGGGCGGACATGACCTTCGACCTTAGTTGCATGATTGATTCCTCCAATTTGAGTTGTTATCGAGCTCACGACTCATTCATCATATTTAATTGATTTCATCATACGTCTATGATATCACATAATTATTAGACATTTGTCTAATGAAAATCAATAATATAACACATCAATCTACAAATGATTACTAATGATGGATGATTGATTGAAACAGCTATTATGGAGGGTCGACGGTATGAAAAGAAGAGGCGTATTATGGCGTACGCTGTCCGATGATGATTCTCAAAAGGGATGGTGGGCCCGCCCAGATTTGAACTGGAGTTACGTGCACCCCAAGCACGAAGGATACCAAGCTACCCCACGGGCCCACACGATAAAAATGTTTGAAAGGTAAGAGGTTTGGATGAAGTCCTCATCCGAGAGGAGAGATCTCCTCTATGAGGTTGGCGTGGGAAATGATCATCCTGCGGCAGCAGTATCTCTCGAGACCGAGGTCGTCGAGCACTTTCTGAGGGTCTTCGCCCATTCCGACACGTTTGACGTACTCGGGGTAGGCGGAACCTACGACCTTTCCGCATGTGAAACACCTTACTGGAATGATCATATTACCAAATCACCTGTATGACTTCTGCTTCTTTGCACGTGCTCCAGGTCCCATAGGGTTCTTCGGCAGCTTCCTCCTGTCGTCGTTGACGATCAGTGACCTGTCGTATGCCCTGTATGTGGCCTCAAGCTCATCATCCTTGAAGAATTCGCACAGACCCTTTGCGACAGCTGTCCTTACGGCTGTTGCCTGACCCATGACACCTCCTCCCTGGACTGTGACAGAGATATCCACTTTGGATGCCTTGTCGCCAGCGAGACCGAGGGGCTCGAGGATCTTGAGCCTTGCGAGTTCGGGTGTGTACAGCTCGATCGGGATCTTGTTGACGGTTACCTTTCCGGTACCTGCCTTCACGGATGCCCTTGCGATGGCTGTCTTTCTCTTTCCGCTTGTGTTAACGCAATCCATGGGAATCACCTGACTTTCGAACCAAGGAATTTGGATACGGCTCCAAGGGTCGTGTATTTACCGTTGACTTTCTTCATCGCTTCCTCGACCTTCTCAGGCTGTGAGTCCGCGAACTGCTTGGGTGTGCCTACGAAGACGTGGAGTCTCCTGTATGCGTCCCTTCCGGATGTTGTGGTCCAAGGGATCATTCCCCTGACGCTCCTCTTGAAGAGAAGATCAGCCCTGCGGGGGTAGAATGGTCCTTTCCTCTTTGTGGTGTCACCGCGGTCGACCCTCGCTTTGTAGTCTGCGAAGACCATGTCCCTCTCACCGGTGATGACGATAGCCTCGGAGTTGATGACGATGATCTCCTCTCCGTCCATGATCCTCTGGGCAACGACGCTGCCGAGCCTTCCGAGGACTGCATTCCTTCCATCGATAATTGTAACCATCCAAATCACCTCATGATCCTGACATTGGAGCCCTTGGGGTTCTCTTCCATAAGGCCTGCGATGGTCATGACCTTTCCGCCTGCTGCAACGATTGCTGCCTCAGCTGCTGCTGAGAAGCTGTATGCTGCTACGGTGATCTTCTTGTTGATGCTTCCTGCTGCAAGTACCTTTCCGGGGACGATGATCGTCTCTCCGTCTGCGGCATATCTGTCAAGTTTGCTAAGATTGGTCTCGGCCCAGTTTGACTTGGGTTTCTCGAGCCTCTTAGCAATGTCTCGCCAGATAGCAGCCCCATTCTCCCTTTCTTTGGCCTTAAGGTCGCTGATCAGAGCGATCAAGGCAGGGTCCGTCTTGTTGAAACGTTGTGGCTTCATTTACTGACTCTCCCGACATTTCGGTGGACGCTACAAAAAGGATGTCATTAATAAAAGTTGCCCTTCCTTTACTATTATTAATGGAAAGTGCTGTTGGAAAGGGAATACCTCAGTATCGGACCCATCACCGATACTTGATCGGTCATGCTGGAACATTGTGAAAGGACGTACAAAAAACCTTCCGTTGCACATACCCAGCGATCCGTGTAAGTTCCGCGTGCGCATTTCGCAAAATGATTAATATAGGTAAGGGTTAACCCACGCTCACGGTGTTATAGATGATCAGATTCGGACCGGCCGGAATCCCGCTTTCATGTAAAGGACGTACTCTTGGAGACGGTATCGAGGATATACACAACCTCAGTCTCACCGCGATG
>JAFSYZ010000206.1 GCA_017455785.1 Candidatus Methanomethylophilaceae archaeon | reverse complement strand
CTGTCGACAAGTACGTCAAGGACGGAATGAACGTTGGTCTCGGGACCGGTTCCACCGCATATTTCGCGATCAAGAGGATTGGCGAACTGGTATCCGGAGGGATGAAGCTCACATGTGTGGCCACATCCGTCCAAAGCGAGGATCTGGCGAAGGAGTGTGGCATCACTGTCGTGGACGTGGACGATGTGGACCATCTCGACGTGACCATAGACGGTGCCGATGAGGTCGATGATGACATGAACCTCATCAAGGGACTCGGTGGTGCTTTGGTGAGGGAGAAGATCGTCGCTTCGAAATCACTGTCCGAAGTGATCATCGTCGACAACTCCAAGAAGGTGGACATACTCGGTATGAAGACGCCCCTTCCCGTGGAGGTGCTCAGGTTCGGGCACCTAAGCACCAAGGCCGCATTGGAGAGATTGGGATGCGTCGCTACCCTCAGGGTCAAGGACGGTAAGGAGTTCGTCACGGACAACGGCAACCTGATATACGACTGCAAGTTCGAATCCATAGCGAGTCCGTTTTTCCTCGAGAGCAGGATCGACACCATCCCCGGAGTGGTCGAGAATGGCCTTTTCCTGCGCATGGCGACCGCCGTCCTCATCTCGTCCCCCGACGGAAGCATAAGGGAGATGGAAGAGGAACCCACCATTCCCGTCTTTAATTAAGGGTAATATAGTAAAGGGAACCCTATCCCTTTTTATATAACCTCGATATTAGCAGAATTCCACGCATAGAGGGTGAACTACATGAAGATGCCCAGAACAATCAAGACATACTGTCCTTACTGTGAATCCCACACCACACACGATGTGGAGAGGGTCAAGAAGAAGAAGGCAAGCGAACTCAAATGGGGTCAGAGGAGATTCAGAAGAGTGACCGCAGGTTACGGAGGATTCCCCAGGCCAAAGCCCGAAGGAAGGGAGAAGCCCACCAAGAGGGTCAACATCAGGTACAGATGCACACAGTGCAAGAAGGCCCATCTGACATCATGCCTCAGGGCAAAGAAGTTCGAGCTCACGGAGTGATTACAATGGTCAACGATTTCGTAAAGATCAAGTGCGCTGACTGCGGCAACGAACAGGTCACATTCAGCAAGGCAGCGACCACCGTCGTATGCAACGTCTGCGGTGCCACACTCGTGAAACCGAGGGGCGGCAAGGCTGACATCAAAGGCGAAGTGGTCGAGGTATACAACTGATGTCTCGTCTCAAGGGATTCCCTGACAACGGAGAGCTCGTAGTCTGCTCCGTAACCAACGTGAAGAGCTTCGGCGCTTTCGTCACACTCGACGAGTATGACAACAAGGAAGGTTTCATTCACGTCAGGGACATCGCCTCGGGTTGGGTAAAGTACATTAGGGACTTTATCAGAGAGGGACAGAAGGTCGTATGCAAGGTTCTGGGCGTAGATTCATCCAAAGGTCATATCGACCTTTCCTTAAAATCCGTCAACGATCACCAGAAGAGAGAGAAGATCCAGCAGTGGAAGAACGAGAAGAAGGCAGAGAAGCTCGTCGAGATCATTGCTGAGAGGCTCTCCATCTCCGTTGACGATGCCTTCGATCAGTTCGCCAACGAACTGACCGAGGAGTATGAGACTTTATATGGCGCATTCGAGGCCATAGCGGCCAACCCCGACGAGCTCCGTGACGAGTACGAAGGGGAATGGGTCGAGACTTTCATCGAGGTCGCATCCGAGAACGTCACACTCCCGTTCGTGGAGATAGATGGTATACTTGAGATGAGATCCCTGGAGCCTGACGGTGTCGAGGACATCAGGAAGGCACTTCAGGCCGGACTCGAAGCGGCCGACGGTGCCGAGGTCTCCATAACCTGTGTCGGTTCGCCGAAGTACAGGATAGTGATCACGGCCGAGGAGTACAAGACGGCGGAGGACGTTATGAAGAAGGTTTCCAACGCCGCCATCAAATCACTGACCAAGTCCGGCGGTGAGGCCGTACTCAAGCGTGAGAGCAAGTGATAACCATGCCATCCTCGCTTAGGAGATGTCCTTCCTGCGGACAGTACTCCATGAGGTTGGAATGTAAGGATTGTTCATCTTCTACCGTACCGGCCCATCCGCCGAGATACTCCCCGGATGACCGTTACGGGAAATACCGCAGGATAGCCATCGTACAGGAGTATGGGGAGAATGGGAAACTGCACCACGATAATCTATGACCACAGACCGGAACTGAAGAAGCCTATACTGATAGAGGGGCTTCCCGGTGTTGGTAATGTGGGTAAGATAGCCGCTGATTTCATCTCACAGGGAGTTAAGGCGGAGAAGTTCGCTACCGTTTATTCCGATAGTTTCCCCCCGCAGGTCATGCTGGATCAGGATTGCGTGATACATATGGCATGTAACGAACTGTATCATGCGAATGTGAACGGCAAGGACATCATATTCCTTCTCGGTAACTACCAGGGTTCCACCCCCGAGGGTCAGTACCTGATATGCGAGGACCTGATGAACGACGTCTTCCTGAAGATGGATGTATCGAAGATCATCACGCTGGGAGGATTCGGAACGGGTCAGATGGTACAGGAGCCCGCAGTATTGGGTGCCGTATCGGATATCACCATGAAGCTGGAGCTCGAGGAGCACGGTGTGGTCTTCAGACCGGGGGAGCCCGGCGGAGGTATCGTCGGTGCATCAGCATTGTTCATAGGATTCGGAAAGATGTACAACATCCCGTCGGTATGCCTTATGGGAGAGACGTCGGGATACTTTGTCGACCACAAGAGCAGCATGGCCCTCGTAAAGGTGTTGGAATCCATCCTCGGTATAGATCTGGATAAGTCCGAACTGGAGCAGAAATGCCAGCAGATCGATGACCTTACCGCGAAGATGAAGGAGATGGAGAACGACCAGCCCAAGGGAAGGGATCTGGGCTACATCGGATGATCCTGGATCCATCATACCCAGTATGTCCATTTTCGAATCGGATGGGTTGACGCTAACGTTTATATAATGAGGGTTTATTGTCAGTTCGTCCTCACTTAGCTTAGCCTGGCTAGAGCGGCTGACTGTAGAGAGTTCCCGGCAATGCCGGTACAGCCGCTGAAATCAGCAGATCCCCTG
>JAFSYZ010000042.1 GCA_017455785.1 Candidatus Methanomethylophilaceae archaeon | reverse complement strand
TGTTGTAGATCTGATCCAATGTCACGAACGGGACATAGGGTGTTTCCGCATAGTCGCGGACGATGATTTCCGATGGCTTGTCCGGCTGAACGGTCTTGATCGGCACGGATCTCTCGGTGTAGGTACTGTCTGCGGATGCATCATCCGCTACTAGCACGAACGTTGCCGATGCGACCATGATGAGAACAGCCATCGCTACGATGATTTTCTTCTGCTTCATGGTATTAAACCTTTGAACCAGTATAACATTGAGTTGTTAAAATTCTACGTCAGACGATGTAGTTCACATGATAGGGTTGTCTAAATCAGGGAGTGGGGACCACCTTATCCCAGCATCTCAGAAATTTGGCGACTTAGACAACGTCATTTCCTCTTATCCAGATAAGCCGTCAAATGAATTGATGGGGACCAACTGGACCACCGTGTGTCGGATGTCTGCAACCTCATGGTCAAGGACGTCCACTTCGACAAGGATCCGCACTTCGCGCCGAAATGTGGAATCTCCTGTTGATCTCCGACATCACGGTCGATGTCACCGCGACCTTTCCCGATGATAATGATAATTCAAGGATCTCCTGCAGGTCGTCATCCGACAGGATATCCGCGTCGAAGATACCGATGAGCGAATCAGGATCATTGGAGGTGACCGCATGCTGGGCGAGTCTCATGGAACGTTTCCGCATCCTATCGAGATACCTTGTCCTGCAATCATCCGACAGATACCTGGGTTTCGACAGTCTCTTCAATGCGACAGCATCGAATCCGTTCATATCCGATGCGAGCATCTCCTCGTCGAAGAGGGGGAAGCTCAGATGATGGCCGGCCGGGAATGTGAAAGTGAAATCCTCGCATTCCACCATACATTCGCATTCCGAATACCATTCGAATGCGTTGAAGGTGTCGAAACTTCCCCTGTAGACGATGTGCCTGATGTTCACCGACAGGTCCAAAGCGTCCGGTTCGGACCTCGTCACTGTGGACGGGATGATTATCGTACGGGTGCCGGCGCCCTTGAGGTTCCTAAACGACCTTTCGGCGATGGAGACCACAGGGAACCCTTCGATGGATTCAGGGATGGTGATCAATTCCTCATTCGATACGACACCGGTGAGCATCACCCCTCCCTCAGCAGGCTTCGAACTGAACGTTACTGCCATCGTCCCACCTCCTGCATCCTGCGGCCCCTGCCGCGTACTAGCATCCTGTCGTTGAGCTCATACAGGGGATTACTAGGTGTCGATAGCAATACGACACTGCTGCATGACAGCAGTCCTGTGAGCAGGAACATGGTCTCGGGACCATTGCCGTAGTTATTCTCCATGAAGGAAATCGCATTGGACAGATGTCTATCGAATTCCGAATGAGCCAGATCGGTCTTCTTTCTTATGGGGTCTGATGCATTCTGCACACCGATAAGCTCGGAGGCCTCCGAGTTGATCTCATCTATGAGCATGGTGACGACGGCGAGCTTTCCGTCCGCATCCATGCCCTCGACGGACTGATGCGCTCCCGAAAGGATCGTGCGTACGTCCACATCGGAACGGTACTTGCGGTAGAAATCTCTATACCTGGCGAACTCGGCCGCGATCTCGGGGTCGCGGATGTACTGCGAGATGAGATCCAATCCTTCATCGATCCCCTCGGCCTCGGATTCGTTGAGCACCACGGACAGGTCCTCCCATGCACGCGGTGTGACATAGAATCTGCCGTCCACCGTCCTCTCTATCTTCAGGAGATTCTGCGGCTTGATCTTCAGATAGTAGATCACAGCATCGTTGATGCCTGCATCCATGGCATACCTCAGCCATACATCCGTATCCGGCTGGACCTCGATCATCCTGACCCTGTCCAGGGTGGCCACATCGAACTCCCTCGCCGAATCGTTGAACTCATGTGGATTCCCGGCAGATACCAGTATCCACCCGTCCGGTATCCTGTGAGGGCCGAACTTCTTGTTCTGTAGCAAATCCAGCATGGACGGGGCCAGCGTCTCGGAGGCACAGTTGATCTCATCGATAAAGAGAATGCCTTCCTTCTTCCCCTGATCCCTTATCGCGTCATATACGGAGCTGATGATCTCACTCATCGTGTACCTGGTGACTGTATATTCGGTTCCGTCGTAGACCTCCCTGTCTATCATCGGAAGTCCTATGGCCGACTGACGGGTATGATGTGTGATAGTGTACGAGACAAGACCGATGTCCAGCTCGGCGGCAATCTGTCCCATGATCGCGGTCTTCCCGAGACCCGGCGCGCCCATCAGCAGTATGGGCCTCTGCCTGGATCTGGGAATCTCATAACTTCCCGACGGGTCCTTGGAGAGGTACGCGCGAACGGCGCTCTTGATCTGGTCCTTGGCTTCCTGGATGTTCATTTCCGATTATCGTCATCGGTTTACGATAATATATTATCTATAGTTAAGTCGGGTTCTGCGTTGCCTCGTCCCTGCCCACGATGACCTTCATCGCCCATCCCGGTACGGAACGGTCGCGGTACCTGTCATCGACGAACATGAACGCCACAGGGTAGTCCGGACCGTTCCCGGGATAGACCCCCATACCGTCGGTCAGATAGATCAGACCCTTCGGGCGCTTCATCCTCCTTTCCGAAAGAAGACCGTCCACGTATTGGAACACGGGCCTGAAATCCGTTCCCTCCCCGCCTCTCAGTCTCATTCCGTCCAGGAATCCCCTCAGGTCCTCCCTGTTCCTGATGACCTTATCGTCCCTTATCCTGTCATCGCATTGTATGACGTGGATCTCGGTGTCCTTGCACATCCCGCACTGCTCCATGATGCTGTACACCTCATCCATGAAGTAATGCACCAGCTCACCCGACGTCGATCCAGAGGTATCGACGGCTATGACGAACTCCTCCATGACTGGCACATCGGAATATTCAACGGGATCGATGAGTGGGATGTTGCCGTACCTCTCCAATCCCAGGACATAGTAGGCAGGATCGAAATTATCCGGATCCACACGCACCCTCTCCGACGAGGTCATGAAATTCCTGAGGAACCTTCTGTGGTCCGTCCTCCTCCTGTTGCGTATGCGGAGGATCTCCAGCAGCATGGACGACCTGTCGCCCAGGTTCCTGGAGAATCCCTCTATCTCGACCTTCATCTGCTGCGATATCTCCTTCCACACCACATCCTCATCCGTTCCCAGGGCGGGATGTACATCCGGGGAGAACAGTTCCGAATAGACCGATATCTGCCATTCCGATGATCTGGATAGTTCATCGGCGATCAGTTCGACGGTGGGTGCACCCGCCCTCTTCATTATCCTGTTGAAGTAGTACGTCCTCCCTTCCGATCCGAAGGTCGCCGTATGCTGTGAATCCAGTACGTCGAGGGCATGCTCTACGATGATGTCCTCGGCAAGTCCGTCCATCTCATTACGGTATCCGCGCGAATGTCCGAGGACCAGATGCAGGATCATATGCGCGATCTGCCTGGTGATCGAATTGGGCTCTTCCTTGAATTGTGACAATACGGTCCCGGAGCGGAAGTGTAGCCTGTTCTCACTGAAAGTACACGGGCCTTCGCCCTCCGAAACGGATATTTCCATGGACATAACGGCCCGTGTCATGAATCTCAGGTCCATGCACAGATACGTGCGCGAATCCCCCACGATCCTCACGGCCGTCTCAAGTTCGGATGCCACGGCCTCCATATGTGCGTTTTATGAAATAATTGTTCTTTGACCTATCCATTTGCTGACTATATGCTAAGTCAAGTTTTATTATTCTAGGTGATTGCACACTCATCAGGGACTGGGGGTCGCTCTTGTCCAGCATCTCCTGGCGGAAGCTCGATTAAATTTTTTCCGTGAAAAACCAATCTGTAATCACGAATTCAATAGTTATTGATTAATAATCAATTAGTTTCGAAATTGTTTAATAATCAAAAACAAATACAAATTGCATGACGGACGAAAGAATCATTGGAAGGGATTCGGAACTGTCCTATCTC
>JAFSYZ010000205.1 GCA_017455785.1 Candidatus Methanomethylophilaceae archaeon | reverse complement strand
ATGCCAGTTCAGGATTCATACAGTTCGACAATGCCCAGAGACTTGCGGAGAAGATGGGTGCCAGATACTTCAAGCTGGAGGACCTGGATGCCGATCGTTTCGCAGAAGGTGTGAAGGCCGCCATAGACTCATGACGTGATACTATGGAGTACATCATCGAGGCTGAAGGGATCGTTCTCCGTTACGGGGATTTCGTAGCCGTAGATGGTGTGGATGTCAAAGTCAAAGAGGGCGAGATATTCGGTCTGTTAGGCCCTAACGGTGCAGGTAAGACCACGTCGGTCAAGGTATTGACGACGATGATGAGACCTACCGCAGGCAGGATCGTGATCAATTCCGTGGATACTCAGAATGATACCGTCAAGGCCCGTTCCATGATAGGTGTGGTCCAACAGCACTATGCCATGGACATGGATATTTCGGTAAGGGAGAACATAATCAGCCGTGCCGTTCTGCACAAGATACCGTACAAGACGGCGAAGGTCCGTATGATGGAACTCTGCGAGGCTATAGGTCTTACGCCATACCTCGACAAGAAAGGTAACGAGCTTTCAGGAGGATGGAAGAAGAAGACGGCCATCGTATGTGCACTCATGCACGACCCTAAGATCCTGTTCCTTGATGAGCCGACGACCGGGTTGGATACGCAATCGCGCCACATGTTATGGGATATAGTTAGGATATTCAACAAACGCGGGGCGACAATATTCCTAACCACACATTACATGGATGAGGCCGAGGCGTTATGTGACCGCATTAGTATAATTAACAAAGGTAAGATAATCGACACAGGTACGCCGCAGGAACTCTGCCAGAGTATCGGGAAGTTCACAGTTGAATATGATTCAGAGGATGGCAAGAGGAAGTATTCCTTCTTCCATAACCGTGAATCCGCTAAACAGTTCTTCGACACCGTTTCGGAGAGAAATCCGATCATGAGAGGTACGCATCTTGAGGACGTGTTCCTGGAGAAGACCGGCCGTTTGGATATAACATCGTTGGAGGGGGTTCTCGATGGGACTGATTGATGAGACCTTCAGGGTGGCCCTTTCGGATCTGTACTATTTCAAAAGGAACATCATCATCCTGACCCTGACATCCCTGGTGACGCCTTTGCTGTACATGTTGGCGTTTGGGTTCGGTGTTGGAAGCAGTGTCGAGGAGATGGACGGTGTCTCTTACATCGCTTTCATAATCCCGGGAGTGGTGGCCATTAATACCATGACCTCCTCTTTCTCTACGATCTCCCACAAACTCATGGTTCAGAAAAGATTCTACGAGAGTTTCGACGAGATGCTTCTCTGCCCTGTATCCAAGAGCGCGCTCATACTCGGTAAATGCATATTGGGGGTCCTGAAGGGTTCCATCTGCGGTGTGATCCTGTTGGCGTTGGGTTATCTGATGACCTCGGATCTGATCATATCCCCGCAACTGTTCGGT
Source organism: Candidatus Methanomethylophilaceae archaeon (assembly GCA_017455785.1). Classification (GTDB taxonomy): domain Archaea; phylum Thermoplasmatota; class Thermoplasmata; order Methanomassiliicoccales; family Methanomethylophilaceae; genus Methanarcanum. The sequence goes on along the minus strand of JAFSYZ010000205.1, from coordinate 5,523 downwards.
ATGATGATCCTCTCCTGCCTCATATTCTCGTTATTGGGAGTTGCTGCAGGTGTTGTACTCCCGGACCTTGCATGGACGGATCTGTTCAACAGTTTCGTGATCCTTCCGATGACTTTCCTCTGCGGGACGATGTTCTCCCTCTCCTCGGTCCCCCAAATAGTGGCGGACATAATCTGGGTATTGCCTCTGACACATACATCGGCCTGTATCCGCGCGATAGCCCTGGGAAGGGACTTCCCGTGGATTTCCTTTGTCGTACTGATGATATACGGGACGTTCTTCTTCATCCTGTCCTGGTTGGCCCTTAACCGTAACAAGTAATCATGCGCAATTCTCGAATTGACTGTTGTACAGTGAATGGTAGAATCCTCTGTTACCGAGGAGTTGATCGTGCGTTCCCTGTTCGATGATGGTACCGTCCTTGATGACGATGATCAGGTCGGAATCCATGATCGTCGAAAGACGATGCGCAATGACGAAACTCGTCTTCCCTTCGGTCAGGATCTCCATCGCATGCTGTATGTTCCTTTCCGTTAGGGTATCGATAGTGGCGGTGGCCTCATCCAGTATCACCATGGGGGCATCCCTTATCAGCATACGTGCGATCATCATCTGCTGCTTCTGTCCGCCTGACAGTGCCAGCTTATCTGTTATAATGGTATCCAACCCCTCAGGGAGGGATTCCACGAACTGTCTGAGGCCGACGGAATCGCAGGCCCACATTACCTTCTCGTCATCCACACCAACACGGTTGAAGACTATGTTCTCCCTCACGGTACCGTTGAAGAGCCAGCTGTCCTGCAGTACCACATCGAACAGCGAGTGGACATAGTTCCTGCGCATTGAGGATGTCTCCTTGCCATCTATCAGGATGGTACCCGAATCCGGTTCGTAGAACTTCATCAGTAAATTGGCGATAGTGGTCTTACCAGAACCTGTAGGTCCGACTATAGCGATACGTGAACCCGCCGGTATCTCCATACTGAGGCCGTGGATAATCTCCTTTCCTTTGACATACGAGAAGTGCACATCCCTGAACTCCACCTTCCCTTCAACTTTATCCAAAGTGACCGTCTTCCCGCTGTCGTCCTCCATCTCCGGAAGGGCAAGGAATTCGAACACCCTCTCGCTGGCCGCTACGACCATCTGTACGGAACCCAAAGATTCCGACAGTTGGATCAGAGGTTGGGTGAACAGTTTCACATATACGATGAAAGCGACGATTGTACCGTATCCGATCTTCCCGTCAAGGACCATGATCGAACCGAAGATACAGACCGTGAGGTAACCGATGTTGCTGATGAGGTTCATGAACTGCATCATCAGTCCTGCGATGAAACGGGATCTCAGGGATGAGACATAGAGGTTATCGTTCACTTTGTTGAACCTCTCCCAGGCACCGGTCTCCCCGCCGTAGAGCCTTACGATCTCGTGTCCGCGGTAGTTCTCATCTACGATGGAGTTCATACTGCCGAGTTTCTCTTGCTGTATGCGGAAATACTTCTGACTGACCTTGATCAACATGTAGATGACCACGAACCCGATCAGTGCAGGCACCGCAGACACCATCGCCAACTCGATGTTTGTGTAGAGCATCATGAAGAACGCACCTACGATCGATATGATCGCTGTGATCATACGGGTCATGCTCTCGCTGCAGCTTCTGCCGACGGTGTCCGCATCGTTGGATACACGGCTCATGATGTCGCCACTGGTGCTGTTGTCGAAGTACGATATATGGATGGAATTCAGTTTATCTGATAGATCCCCACGCATCTTCCTGGCGATGTATTCTGAAGATGCACCTATGATGTAATGCTCCAGTGTGGACAGTATCATTGATAATAGGTAGAGTGACGCAGTTATCACACACAGTGTGGCGATGCCCTCGATATCTATGGGTGAACCGGATTGTACAGAATTCTGAATGGAATCAGTGATCTGACTGAGGAACTGCGGGCCTATCAGCGCCATAACAGTGGCCGCGGCGGTCATGATAAGACCGGCGTACAGCATCATCCTGTACGTTCCCATGTACCTTATGAGATGCCACAGGGTGCCCCAGAAGTTCTGTATCTTCTTGGAACGTGCCCAAAGGGGGCCTTCCTCCAATCCCATCAGTCCACCTCCGAGAACTGTGTTGTTGCTATACTGTTGTACAATGGACAGGACTGCATTAGTTCGTCATGAGTTCCCGTACCTACGATCCGGCCGTTATCCATCACGACTATCTTATCGGCATCCATTATGGTGCCGACCCTCTGTGCTATTATGACCACGGTGGAATCCTTGGTCCTTTCCCTCAATGCTGAACGGAGTCTCCTGTCAGTTCTGAAATCCAATGCTGAGAAGGAATCATCGAAGATGTAGATGTCCGGGTCCTTGCATACAGCACGCGCTATGCAGATGCGCTGTTTCTGCCCTCCGGATATGTTCCTCCCGTGCTGTGAGATGTTGGCATCCAATCCTCCCTCCATTGATGAGACGAAATCATCGGATTGTGCAACCCTCAGGGCATCCCATATCTCTTCATCGGTACGTTCCGCCGAATGTCTGCCGTAGTTGACATTGTATCTTACAGTACCGGAGAATATGACGGATGTCTGCGGGACGTATCCGAACTGGTTGTGAAGATCCTTCTGTTGATATCTTTTAACATCCTTTCCTGATATGCTGACCGTTCCTTCCTCCGGATCGTACAGGCGGCACAGGAGTCTTACCAATGTGGATTTTCCAGAACCTGTCGGCCCTATGATGGCCAGGGTCTGTCCTTTCTCGATATCCAATGAAACATCTTTGATAGCGGGTCTTTTGGCACCTGGATAGGTGAACGTCACATGATCCAATCTTATATCGCCCATGTGTCCGGGTTCGCCTTCCGTATCGGTACCATCGACGATCGATGGACTCTTCTCGATGACCTCTTGTATCCTCTGAGATGCGACGGTGGCCCTCGGGAGCATCCTGATGAGTCCCGAGAACATCAGGAAAGCTGAAACGACCATCAATGCATAGGATGTGAAGACGATCATATCCGAGAACAGCACGAGCTGCTGTTCGTAGTCCGGTGTCCCCGAGATAAGTATAGCACCTATCCAGTAGATGGATAGCGTAAGGAAGTTCTGCATAGCACTGGTGAACGGGAACATGACCGAGGTGTACTTCATAGTGGTAAGATTGTTCTTGATGAGGTCCTCATTGGCCTTCTCTAGTTTCTCGAACTGATAATCCTCGGCGTTGTACGCACGGACCATGCGTACGCCCTCTATGGATTCGCCGGTCACACGGTTGATGCTGTCCGTCAGCCATTGGATCTTCTTGAAGTAGACCTTGCTGCGTTCGATGATGAATATGACGACGATCATTATCACCACCACGGCAACAGCGGTGGCGGCAGTCCATTGCCAATACTGTCCCGAGATCTTCAGCATCGCCCACACCGCAAGTATCGGTGCTTTGATGATTATCTGCAGGCCACGTGACATGTACACCTGTATCTGATATACATCGCTGGTCGAACGTGTTATCAGACTCGCGATGGTGATGTCACCGATGTCCTCCGATGAGAACGATTGAACCTTTTCGAACTGTCTTCTTCTCAGTTCCCTGCATAATCCCGCGGTGACGTACGCTGCGATGTATCCTGCCACCATAGATGCGAAAAGGCTCAGTATGGCGCATGTAAGCATCCCTGTGCCGTAATCGAGCATCAGATTGTCGACGTTGCCGTTCAGGATGGCATCCGTCATGGCGTTCATGTATTCCGGGATGCGGAGGTCGAAATAGAGCTGAGCTACAATGAATGCTCCGCATAGAGCTACCAGAACCCACTGCTTCGGGTTCAGATACCTAAATATCAATCGATCTCCCCATATCCGCCGCTTTCGCAGCGATTGGACATACAGTTGGTTTCTTTTATTACTGTCGAATAATAGATAGAAAAAGACGAACGGAACCATTTCTTTGTATCCGATGATGAGTGATTCACCGATCATCCTCGAAAAGAAAGGTCTTTTTGCCGATATGATGGGATTTGTTTCGATATTTCCGAATAATTCGAAATCACTCAAAATCGGGATTCTGGCCATACGAAAACGTAAAGAAAACCGATTTTTTTCTTACGGATTCGAATAAATAACCGTTAAATGTGCTCGATTTTGAGGTTAAGATGAACGTCAAGACAATCTTCACATTGGTTGCGGCCCTTACCCTCGTAACGATAGGGGCTTCCGCACTCATCCTGTCGGATGATTCTTCCAACGCTCACTCTGGAACCCAGTATCAGATATACGTTGAGGTTGTAGAGATGAACGGAACTGTCAGCAACGTCGTCACAGTCACATTCATTTGCGACCCGACGAACGAAGACTTCGCAAGAGCATCCACTGAGGCATTCGAGGCCGTTGGCCTGCCTCTCGTCATGGAGGAGAGCTACTACGGAATCACTGTCGTCTACGACGGCAGCATGAACGCAGCATGCTACTACTCTGACGGAACACAGTGGGTCGCGATCAGCGATACAAGCTACCAGTACATCGAGAACACACACATCGCTCTGGCGGTTGGAACCGGATACATCAACGAGGAGGTCTACAATGCACTCCCCGCATCCGAGCAGGCCAACTGGCAGGAGAGTGGATTGGGCGGCGACTGGGCCTACATGAAGGTCCCTGCTGTAAGTCCTGTCTTCCTCTCGAACGCTATGGTGAGCTTCCCTCCGATCGTATCTACGGACAGGGAAATGGCATTCGCATGAAGGGGGCCATCCCCCTTCAAACACCTTTTCTAGAATTCTGACTTTTTCAAATTTTGTGGACTATCTGGTCATCTGTCGGTGATCTCCTCGATCCTCTCTTCGAACTCGAGGTACACTTCCTTCAATCTGTCCATCATGTCGTCATCTGGTTCCCATAGTCCTCTCTGGATGGCCTCCGTCAGACGGTTGAGCATGGATATCATGGCATATGGGTTCTCATCCTTGATCCATTCCCTGGTCTCCTCATCAAGTACGAATCTTTCCGCAAGGTCATCGTACATCCATTTCTCGACGATGTCCGAGGTACCTGACCATCCCACGGTATAGTCGAACAGCTTGGAGAGTTCCTTGGCACCTGCGAACCCGTGTTTCTTCAGACCTTCCAACCATTTCGGGTTGTCCACCTTGCTGCGGAATATGAAACGACACTCCTCCTCGGTCGTCCTTAATTTCAAGAATTGGGTGTCCGAGGAATCGCCCATGAAGGATGTTGGTTTCTGCCCCCTGATGGATGTGACGGCAGCGTTGAATCCTCCGAGGTTGTCCATATCATCGTCCATATCGAGCATGTCGACTGCACGGGTGTTGTGGTTCTTCACGGTGACATCCATTACCTTCAGTCTCTTACGGAACATGTCAGGCTGCGCTTCGCCTTTCAGACCATTCCCGTACACATAACATCCATGCTTTACGTACGATTCGCCCAGATCATCCACTGTCTTCCATTGACTGGTCTCTATGAGGTCGCTGATCCCGCATCCGTATGT
>JAFSYZ010000204.1 GCA_017455785.1 Candidatus Methanomethylophilaceae archaeon | reverse complement strand
AGGAACGATTTTGTGGCCTCAATCCTCCGATACAGCATAGCATCATAGACAGGTAGGGCCGAAACGGCCCTACCAAACATCGAAGATATGTGTCTTCCATCAGTTATCCACTATTCTGAATTCCTGTCCGTCATCACTTTTTATCCATCTACCCTCAAAAATATCCTCTTCGGGGCAGTTCACTATCACATCGATGGGATCCGTAGTGAATCCTCTCACGAACATGCTCACATTGATGTCCTGCATTCTTTCTTCGAAATCATCTGGATTGAGATCGTATTCGAAACAGTACTTGTCAGGATGATATCTGACCTCGGATGACAGCATCGTCAGATACAGGTACAGTCTCTTCAGATCATACAGATTAAGATCTGAGTTCGGAACTACATAGGTCGTTACCATGGAACTATGTATCCGTGAGGGATACTAATGTCTTCCCTTACGGATACGTAGTCAACTGCATTTCCGTAAAAGATTACATTTTCGACCCTGATCTTCTCGCCAACAGATGATATTTTCCGATTCTTTGATGGAACAGGTAAAAGCAAAGGTGTCCCCCTGGTGCTGTTGCCATTTTGTGCAACGAAAATACTTTGGGACCGGGACGGACCTTCCCTGCGTCAGTGAGAAGAACAGGCCTATGGAAGGAAACGAGGATCCCTTCTGAGGGCACAATATGCCCCCGATATCCTCATCCATACGTCTGTAACGGCGTTACGCTGTGTTTGTACGTGGCATCGGCATAAGCGCCTTCTATAGATACCATGAATTCTTCGGAGAACTCCCTGAAGGGATAGCGGCTCATCTCTTCCGCACCGTTTATGAATGAGTCCATACTCGGTAATAGAATCGGCAGAGATCCTGCCTTTTCTGAAAAATAACCTGAGAGAGGACATTATTCGTCCTCCTCATCATAGGAACGGCCTTTCGGTAACGGAGGATATCCTTCTTTCTCGAAATACTGTTCCGCCTGATCGGAATCAAGATTGAAACGTACAAGATCATCCGATGACATCATCCAAGGTTTCTCATCATGGGCGACAGCATATTCTGCGATCTTCCTGACCCAAGTATCGGAGGTCTTCAACCCTTCGGCAAAGACATAACGATCCGCTGCCGTATCCGCAACATCCCTTATGACCTCGCAGAGATTCTTCAACTGCCATCTCGCTTTCATGAGCTCGATGATCAATTCATCCTTCGTGAGGGATTCGAGCTCTTCCCATTCGCTCTTTATTATCTCACCTCCTTTATTAACGATTTCCCGATCCGAATGATCATATTGAGAGTCGTAATATCAGGAATAGGATTCTTTACGGGCCTTCCTCTCTGTCTTTTTTCTTAACGATCGGTGTATTTGTTTTTGGTTCTCTTTTCTTATTTCGATTATATTGAGTTTAGTAACGAATTCCCAACCAACAGTACTATAGGTTCCACCTACTTCTGCTGGTTGGGAATCCGTTAGTCAGATGAAAGCGTTTGGGGGGCCGAAGCCCTCCCGTCAGTTATCATGCTCCCCTTTTAAGGAACGAGGGGCCTGCCCAGCTCCACCTGCCCATGAGATGCATCAAAGCAGGTACGACGAATCCAACGGTCAGAAGTCCTTCGATCAGTATACCTACACCGAGGGCGAAACCGAACTCCTGCAGCAGCGATGAGCTCGTCAAGAGCATGGTAAGGAACGTGCCGCCCATGATGAGCGAGCAGAGCGATATGACCGGACCCGCTTTGCGGACGGCGTCGTCGATCGCTTCGTCATCGGACATCATGTTCCTGTTCTCTTTGATCCTTGTCGTGAGGAATATGTCATAATCCATCCCGAGACCCAGGAGAACGACGAACAGCACTATGGGAACGAGCCATAGTACCGGCGTGGACATCATGGTCGTGAACACCGTATGGGTCAATGCGATGGTCCATATGATGCTCATCACTATGGTTATCATCGACCTTATGGGCGTTAGATAGCTTCCCAAGATAAGGAAGAGCAACACTATCAGCAGTGCGATGACCACTATCCTTATGACCGAGAACTGATCCTCGACCTCCTTCGATATGTCATTCATGACAGCGGAGGTTCCGCTGACGTATGTCGATGTGATCAGCATTGAATATTCCTGATCGTATCCGCCTGCATCGTGGAAATCCCTCTTCAGATCGTCGATGAATGCCATTGTTCCGTCGGACATCGGCCTGTCACTTGTAATGACCATCATGTTGACGTATCTGCCATCATCCGAGACCAGACCTGTTCCGCAGTTCAGGATGTAGTCTATGTCATTGGATAATGTGACGTATGTACCCGCGGCCGCTGCGCCTATGATCTTAGAAGGTTCGGAATCCCATCCGGCCATCTGGAAGTACGCCCCTATGTACGTCTTCACGGCCGACGGCAGCTGACCGTATATGTATTGGTTGATCTGCACTGGATCGGTGATCCCGGAAGATTTCACCTGTTCGTACAGGACGGCCCAGGAAGTTACGGAATTGGACGACCCGACTATATCGTATTTCGACTCTATCTCGCTGTTGATCAGCATCAATGCCGGTATGGCATACTGAATCGCGGCATCCGTCCACTGGACATAAGGCACCTGATTATCTCCGACCGATATCGTCCCTTTACCGGATATGATCGGATCCCTCATCTCGACTATCACGTATGTGGGCATTATGGTACCGCCGTCCGTCTGTGTCATTATCAGGTTGAGACCGTCCACCGATTCGGACTGCGGCATTATGCTTATCATGTCCGATGAATCCTCCGTGGTCAGGAAGATGTATGTCGCCGGCACCGATATGACGATCCATGCCACGACGATCGGGACGGCATACCTGTGAGTGAACACGGACAGCCATCCGAAGTATCCGTGCGACATCTTGCACAAGGTAGCATACAGGCCTTTCCTCTCACCCGAATCGATACTCCTATAGATGTCCATCTTCGACGGCCAGAATATCCTCTCGCCGAGTATGTTCAAGATGGACGGGATCAGCGTCAGTGCGGCAATCAACGCTATGACTATGCCGATGGCGAGCACGAGTCCCATCGACCTCACCAATGAGAACGAACATATAGACAGCGCTCCGAATCCTATTATGACGGCAAGACCGGACGTGAACACCGATTCCCCGGCCCATTGGATAGCTGTCCTGAGCGCCTCCTCATGGGATGCGCCCTTCTTGGCCTCATCCCTGTACCTGGAGATTATGAACAGGGCATAATCGCATCCTGCTCCGAGCATAGTGACCAGCACGAGCATCTCGGTGACATAGTAGATGTCCAGGACGCAACCGATCCCGAATACGGCGGATAGGGCGATACCGTATGCCACCCCGACCACCCCTGGAGGTATGACCGCCGTGACCAGCGCATAGAAGAACAGACCCAAGAGGATGAATATCAATGCGATGCTGAGTGGGTCCACCTTGCTTACATCCTCCACGGAGGACTTCTCGGTGTCGTATGCGATGGCCGCATTGCCGGTAACATATGCCTTGAGATGATATCCCGTACTGCTCTCGGCCTGCGCGACGAGTTCCCTGATGTTCCCCGTCTCGTGGGTTATATCGAACCCGTCCGCGTTGCAGCTTATCGCCACAAGGGATATGCCCACATCGTTGTCATCCTTGCTGAATTCTCCATAATATGTTGCAGTAAGTACGTCATATCTATCCTCAAGAATCGTCTTGAACGAAGCGAATATGGCCTTCGCCTGCTCCAGTTCCGTTGCGTTTTCGTATGAGATCACAAGTATCTCCGACAGATCCAGGCTATTGGAGAAATATTCATCCAGAATCCTCTGTCCGTCGGTGGATTCAGTGCTCACACCGGACATCTCCGTGATGTCGTACTGCAGCACATCCCCCGACCTCATTATGAACGGGACGGCACAGATCAGGACAACGATCCATAATGCTATCACCGCTTTCGAATGTTTTACTATGAGATCCGCAGTTTTTGCGAACATGTTATCACTGGATGCATGATTGCCTGTTCGTATATAATCATTTTGAGTATGCTCAAATTTCAATCATGTTCAATCAATCAAATTCGAATCACAATCAAATCACAATCTTTATTATCATCATATATTCCAACGAACAGCCCGAATAAATGATAATTATTGTGTAATAATGATGAAATATCATATCATACGAATAACATATTTTGATTATGATCAAATTTCCATAACATCGATTTGATGATGCTCAAATGTATATATACGATCGATGCTTTCGCTACATCATGTCCCTTGAAAATCTTTCCACCATCAGGAAGAACATCGACGAACGACGTGAGGAGTCCCGCAGGATGATCATGCTGGCATCCCTCGAACTGTTCTATAGGAAGGGATATCAGCAGACGACCACCAGGGATATCGTCGTGAAGACCGGACTGCTGAACGGAAGCATCTACAATCGTTTCAAAAGCAAGGAGGATATACTCCTCAGCATCGTCAAGGCAGCCCTGGAGGAAGGTCTCGGGGAATGCGCCGCTGTTCTGGAGAAGGAGAGCAATCCGCTCATAGCGGCGATACTGCCGGGTGCCATGGAGATAGAACTGTCCAGCAGGTCTCAGAAGATAGCCGACATCATCTACGAGGCTCACAGGCTCTGGGGTGCCGTCGATATCTATTCCGATATGAACATCCAATGGTTCTCGGATTATCTGGACAGATACGGCATCAGGATCACAGACATCGATGACATCAAACTCAAGATGTGTGCGTTCCTGGGGGCCATCGGCAACATCTGCGGCATGTACGCCCATGGCGGCACCGGGGACGTCAGGAGGATCATAGAGTACATGTGCTCATACATCTCGGTGCTGTTCACCATCCCCGTTTTCGAACTGAGCGCCACGGTGGACAGGATAATGGATATCATCTCCGAAAACCGTATCAGACTGTTCGAACAGATCATGGCCTCCGAATGATATCGCTGATGTGGGATCATGCCCTATAATCCCTGTCATCTGAGATCGCCATTATGACTACAGGCAGCACAGATATCAGATGATCGTCTTCATATGATCTTATCATCGTCATTTATGATTATAGTATCGTCACATATACATTAGGGATCTGCACCGCCATTCATCGGATTCTGAGTGCATCCATCTGTTGTGATGACCTTTCTTTGTGTGATCGCCTTTCTATTCTGAAAGGAGACCATCCGTGATTTCTCCAGTCGGCCGTAATACGTTGATCCTCGATCGTGATCGACATCCATTAAGAAAAAAATGGAGGCCCTCTCCTCCGAAGAGGAGAGGGTCTTTTCAAATCGTTTAGTTCTTTCCGTTCCTGATCACGAGTACGACAGCGGCAACGGCGATTACTGCGGCGATGATGGATATCACGGCCACAATCATGAAGTCACCATCCGAGGACACGGTGCTCACGGAGATATCCTGTGTCGCGGTCTTGTCGGCGTATGTGATCGTCACGGTCCTGTCGGATTCCTTCAGGAGACCTGAGGGCGAGAATCTGAATGCACTCTCGTTTCCTTCATACGGTACATCCTTCGTCGATGCATCGCTGTATGTGACCGTTATCACGAGGCCTGCGGGATCGAACCTGTCACCGACGTTGTACGTCGTCTTGGCAGGAGCGGTCTTGACCGCTATGGACTCGATCACAGGCGTTCCGGACTTGACCGTGATGGCCTGTGTCGTGCTGCATCCGCTGTAGACGATGACGACCCTTGAATCGGACGGCGTAAGCTGGACGTTCACCGCAGGCACGAATGTGAATGCACCCTCGTTCCCTGCATACGGAATATCCATCGTGGTTCCGTCCTCCAATTTCGCGGTTATCACAAGTCCGACGGGTATGAAGTACTCCCCTTCCTTGTATGTGACCTTGGTCGGTGCGGTCTTGACGCTGATCGAATCCACCACCACAACAGGCACCTCATCGAAGATCGCCTTGATGAAGACGTTCGATGCGGGCATGGTGAAGCTGTAGACTCCCTCGCTGTACTCGATCGTCACCGTCGTGGACGGATCCCATCCTCCGAATGCATAGCCCTTCGCAGGTATGACGGTTATCACGACATTCGTTCCGGCAGTCGCGGTCGGTACCTTGGGTACGACGTTTCCGCCTACGGTCTCATCGACATTGATCTCGTAGTATGTGACTACAGGTATGCCTCCTCCTCCGGAGTTCTTCGTCCATTTGGCGTAGAGCGTGAAGTCGTTGTTGACAGGTGTGTCGAAGTTGTATGCGTTGATGCATGCCACTTCGGTGAACCATCCCTGGAAGGTGAATCCGGCAGCAGTGGGTGCTGCGGGTTCAGCTACTGCTTCTCCTTTCACCACTACTTTCGTGAAGTCACTGCCGTGTCCGTTCAGGTTGAAGGT
>JAFSYZ010000203.1 GCA_017455785.1 Candidatus Methanomethylophilaceae archaeon | reverse complement strand
TATCCAGATATGAAGATGAGATCGAAACGGCATCCAAAGCAGTGAAGGCTGCGGCCGGCATCTATATGAAAGAAAGGGGATCGGTCGAGGACAAAGCAACCTCCGTAGGTACCTATGACGTGGTCAGTGAGAACGACATCGCTGCTGAGAGGATGATCAAGGACATCATTCACGATGCATTCCCCGACGACTCATTCATCTGCGAGGAATCCGGAGAGGATGTGCACAGTGACAGGAGATGGATCATCGACCCCATAGATGGCACGATAAACTACGTTCACGGCATCCCGGTGTTCGGTACCCAAGTGGCATTGGTCGAGGGCGATGATCCCCTGATATCTGTGATGTTCCTGCCCACCTGCGATGAGTTATACGTGGCTGAGAGCGGTCATGGAGCGAAGATGAACGGCAGGAAGCTGGATATGCACCATGTCGTTGAACTGAAAAAGTCATTGCTGAGCATCGGCGACTACAGCAGAGGCAGTGTGGAATTCAGGGAGAATCAGTCGAGACTGATGGATGTGCTCAGGGACCGTATCGGAAGGATCAAGATGATGGGTTCATCGTGCTACGACTTCTGCATGTTCTCATCATGCCGTGTGGATTATCACACCAGGTTCATAAGGAATCCCTGGGACTTCGTACCCGGCTTCCTGATGGCGAAGGAATCCGGTGCCGTGTATGATGAAGATCTGTACAACAGGAAGAAACTCTATATGGCGGCGTGCTCGGAAGAGAATCTCTCCGAGATAGTCGAGGTCGTCAATAATAACATGAAATGGTTTTGAGGGATGAACGGACCGAGGTCCGTCCATTCCTCATTCATTCTTCACTGTTCTCAGCTTCGATATCGTCCTTGCCCAACCTGAAGGCGACCACTGCAAGGACAGCGGTGGCAACGGCCATCGCCAACAGGACTGCCAACAGACCGGAGCTCAGAGACTGTGAGGCATAAGTGATGTTGTTCGCGAAACCAGCGAGTATATCCACCAATATGCTGTAGGTCGTGTTCAGATCGACGACGGTAGCGACATGGTTGGCCCTTGTGACATTCGCTATGTACGAACCTACGATCGCGTTTCCGACAAGGATACCGATCATACGGACGGCCATCAGATTGCCGGTGTGCTGACCCATGTCCCTCTTCGGGACCACGGCCTGAAGTGAACAGAGGATCTCTGTAACAATGCATCCGAGACCGAATCCGAAGACGAATAGGGTGATAGCGAACTGTGTCTCACCCTGATCGATGAGGAAATGCGCTGCGACCAATGATATGGTCACCAGGGCCGCACCAACTGTCACCCAAGGTCTGATACCGTTCTTGAACACCAAACGGGATCCGAGTATTGAGGGGCCTGCAGCTCCGAGTATAAGGAAGACGAACATGAAGCTCGCCTTGTAGATGTCGAAATCGTAGTGCATCAGGTACAGCTTGAAGAAGTACTGGATCAATCCTAATCCGCACAGACTGAACATGAACATCAGGATGATGAGCCTCTTCTCGAACCATGTGATCCATACCGGGATGACAGGACCGTGGCATCTCCATGC
>JAFSYZ010000041.1 GCA_017455785.1 Candidatus Methanomethylophilaceae archaeon | reverse complement strand
CCATGGATCTGAGACATGAGATTGAATCATTGATTTCTAGTTGTGTTCAATGTAAGATGTGTACCAAAGTCTGCCCATCTGCCGGTAAAGGCGGAATGGTCCCACATGAGATCATGGCCATCGGGGATGGGGATGTCTCCACATGCATCATGTGCGGTAATTGTAACAGATCCTGCCGGAAGACCGAACCGATGATGGTCATGAAGATGCTCAGATATCTTCAGAACAACGGAAATTTCGGTGGTCATTACGAAAGATGCGGCTATATAATGCCGATATCGGACATGGAAGTCCCCCAGCCACTTTGGGATCATAATGGTGTTTCAGTGATGTCAGGGTGCGTTGTGAAAGGTGTCGTGCCCTATCTGGAGTATGCCACCTCATCCTCTCTCAGGTCCATGGGTTTCACTTGCCGTCCGATCGATAATGAGAGCTGTTGTCTTCGTCCACCCGTTTTCGCCAACATCCCGAAGAAAGAGAAGGTGGAACGGAGGAAGGATATGATGAAGGGGGCCTTGGATGACGACCTCATTTGTCTCTGCACCGGTTGCTCCTCGGAGATGAGGGTCATCAAAGGGAACGACGTGGACACGATAGAGTTTCTTTATCGTAACATGGATAGATTGCCTAAAGCAGAGAAACATTTGAAGTTGGCCTTGGAACCGGGTTGTGAAGCAGCCGTTAAGATCGATATGCTCAGGGCCGTTGTTGAGAGACTGGGTCATATCGATATCGGTAATACTTTCGGATGTTGCGGAAAGGATACACCGGTCGCTAAAGAGCTCATGAAGGACAGACAGGCGGAATGTAGAGATGCTGATGCTATCCTCGCTGTTTGTCCGAAATGTTTCTCAAAATACGATGCTATCGAAGGCGGTAAGCCGGTCATATTCCTAATGGAACTGGTGGCCATGGCCTTCGGTGACAATAAGACCCTTGGATACCACAGGATACAAGTCTTATGAAAAAGGATACCTCCCGGCATCGCCGGGAGTAATTAGTTATCACTTCTTGAGTCTCTGCAGCATCTTCACTGCAGCATCGACTACCTGGGCACCCTTCTCGATCCTATCCATGGCCTGAAGCTCAGTCATTCCGGGGCCTGTGAGTCCGAATGCGACGGGTTTGTTGTACTCCAGGGAGAGGTCCATGATCTTCCTCGATGCCTGTCCCATGACGACCTCATCGTGTTCGGTCTCACCTTCGATGACTGCGCCCAACGTGATCACTGCATCGATATCGTTGTCGGAGATCAGGGATTTCACAGCCAGAGGCACCTCAAAGACGCCCGGGACCATGATGGTCTTCGTTATCTCCACACCGAGGAAATCGGCCTGGGATTTCGCCCTGGCGACCATCAATGATGTGATCTCGTAGTTGAATTCAGCCGCTACCATTCCAATCTTGTACTTTGCCATTGGTTCACTTCCTTTGTCTTACGGGACCTGCATCCCTGAATCCTTGTCTGAGTCCTGTCCCTGCCCTTTTCGTCAATGATTCCGGACGGAACAGCATATCGTAAACGTTTATCGCGTGCTCCCTCGCCCTGCTATCGGCAAGGAACTCCAATTCACGTGCATCCTTGGCCTCATCCTCATGGACGAACACTTCTATGATGTGTGTATTTGTCATGAGCTGGCACAGTATAAGGCCTGTGGACGCTTCATGCGCACACGTCTTGTCCTTGGGCATGGGTCCGGGCATGGCCAATGCCATGCATATGTCGCACCCATCTTCCTCAATGAGCTTCTTACATGCGACAGGAAGGTCCTTGAAACCGGGTACCGTTCTTCTGATTATTTTGAACCCGGTGCCTGTTTTCTTCAACTCATCGATGGCCGCGGATCCCATGTCACATCTCGCAAATGTGGTATCGGCGATTCCGATTGTCTTCATAAATCCCTCCTCTGCTGGATCTTCTTGATGATCGACCTGGTTGCTTCCAAGTCTTCAGCGGATTTGTTGGCTCTGACGACCTTGATGTCATATCCTCTCTTCAGTAGTTTTTCATGAAGGTCGTTCTCTTCGAACTTCTGATCGTATCCAAGTACTATGATGTCCGGGCGGACCCTATCTATAGTGGAGAAAAGGTCGCCGTTGGTTCCGATGATCGCTTTATCTACTGGTTTCAGGGATGATATGATCTTGACCCTCATCTTCTCATTCGTGATGGGTTCATGCTTGTTCTTCCTGACGGTCTCATCGCATGCCACCACAACGTAAAGTTCATCTCCAAGGGCCTTGGCCTGTTCCAGATAGGATATGTGTCCTGTGTGGATGATATCGAATACTCCCGAGGCCATCACTCTGACCATTTTCATCCCTTGTACTTCTTCCAGGCCTCGATGATCTCATCGCCTGTGATGAATGTCAGACCGTGGTCCTCGCCGTACTTTTTGGTGCAGGCCTTCTTCTCCGAGTTACCGTCATCACCCATCATCTCGCAGATGGTTGCTGATGGCAGTACTCCGGCCATGATCATGAGTGCATTAGCCAGTTCGGTATGACCTTTCCTGGTCTCAAGAGGCTTCTCACAGGTGTTCAGCAGATGGACGTGACCTGGGGCCCTGAAGTTTGTTCCGAGCTCCTCTTTGATCTTATCTGCAGGTGCATCCTTGAATATTGTCTTGACGTACTCGGTGATGGTCAGGGCCCTGTCGTTGTCCGTTATCCCTGTGTAGGTCTTACGGTGGTTTATCGTCAGTCCAAAGGATGATTTGGTGTTATCATAGGGGATGTCGTTAGGGGCCATCGCCTTCAGAAGAGGATACTTCTCTATGTCGTCCCAGAATACATCCGAGAGGAACGGCAGTCCGAGTTCCTTCGCCTTGGCATATGGAGTGGTGGTACACACTAGACCTCCAGCATCCTTCCTGAAGGTCCTGAGGGTCTCATGCGTGACGAATTGCGATGCAATGGTCATGTCGGTCTCCCTTTCCCTGTCATCGAAATCGTAGATCAGAACTATCTTTCCGTTCCTTATGTCCTCAATTGCCTTCTCTATGCTCATATGACCGAAGGTGTCACTGTATAAGGGTAAAAATAAGATTGGCCATCAACAAAAAATTTGGTAGATTGATAGTTAATTGGTAGATAATGATTATGTCGTCGATTCTGTTTCAATCTGGCATTGGCACGTGAAGTATTTTTAACCGAATCACATATCTGGTACTAAGGGATTGAAATGGGATTCAGCAACAAGTTCAGAAACAAAATGGACAACTACAAGAGCAAACAGAACGAGAAATCCGATATCAACGACTTGAAAAGTCAAATCGACAAGGAGAGAGTGAATATCGATCTGCAGACGTTGGAGATCGGGAATTTCTATTGGAATCTGTACAATCAGGAGAACTCAGAATATGAACCCCCGGAGGAAGCCCGTCAGTTCTTCGAGAGTATAGTTGCTAGTGTTCAGACAGTTGAAGAACTTGAGAAAGCCATCAAGGACCGTGAGGAATCAGGTCTGGAGGAACGCAGGCTCAATGATGAGAAGACCGCTGAACTCGAGGCCCAGGAGAAACAGAGGAAGGAAGAGGCTCGCATGGAGCGTGAGGCCCAGAAGGCTGCCAAAAAGGCTGAGAAGGAGGAACAGAAGGCCGCTTCCACTGAGCAATCCGAGGATGAGGACGACGAATTGTTCTGAACGGATGGCGTAAGCCATCCACTTATTCTTAAATCCATTTCCATGTCCAGATAAGTAGCAACTCCTATATAGCTACAAAAAAATCCACAATTATGAGCACCGACAACCGCGAGGACTATCTCATCAACATTCTCAGGCTCACCAACGGTACCGGTTCGGTCAAGACCACCGATATTTCGAAATACATGGGAGTAGCACCGGCCAGTGTCACCGAGATGCTGAAGGTCCTCAGCAGGGAAGGTCTCGTGAATTATGAGAAATACAGAGGCGTATCCCTTACTGAGAAGGGCATCAAGGATGCTAAATCACTCAGAAGGAAACACCATATCATGGAGCGTTTCCTCACCGATGTACTCGATGTCGATCCCGAATCCGCTCACGGGGAGGCTCATGCGATAGAGCATGCTCTTTCCGATGAGGCGGCATCCAAGATGTGCCGTCTGATAGGTACCAAGGTTGATTCCGATTGTGACACATGTCCAAATCCCTGCGATGATATGATCGGTGTGACCGCGATATGCCGCCGTATCCCGGACCTGTCAATAGGTGAGAAGGGAAAGATAACACACCTGTCCGGAGAGGATCCGGAGGTGGTGAAGAAGCTCATATCAATGGGTCTTGCACCGGGGAAGACCATTGTTCTGGATTCTTTAGAGAGCGACAGCTATATCCTGATCATGGACGATAACGTTCTTGCCATCAATGGAAAGATGGCATCCTGCATCTTCGTTGAGAAGATCCTAGGATGAACTCAGCGGTGGGAGAACACCGCTGTGAAGGACTTCGGATCTTTATCCTCGATCTTAACGAAGCCGATCCTTTCGAATTGAACGGATTCCGATGATTCCTTTAGGATCGCATTCTCGACACGTCCCTCCATCACGCTTCCGTCGGGCATCAGTATCCTTGCGGGTGTGGAATCATTGCCGACCCACTGGATCGCCTTGAATCCTTTCTTCAGAATGGATACATCCGTTCCGGCATATGGGGCGGGATTGCCGAAATCGATGTTGCAGAGATCCTTCAACCTTACCTTACCGGTCTCTTCGAACATCTTTGAATCGTCAGTTGATATGTACACGGTCCTGTCCGTTATGTTGTATTCCCTGTTGCCTCTCTCGGCATGATCGGGATGCAGAGGTGCCTTTCCGATGATCGGCTCAGAACCACCTATTTCAAATTTCACCGGATCCTGAACGAAGAAGTATCTGTTAGACACATCATCGATCGCATCACGGTTCATAGCGTACAGGTTCTCCCAGGAGAACTGTATGTCGATGGGTTTTATTCCGCTCTCGACCCAATATCTCCTGATGGCCTCGGGTCTGATCCCTCTCCTGGCCAATGCCCTGACCGTACCCGTCCTGACGTCATTCCATCCGGTGTACTCTCCGTTTGCGATGGATTGTTTGATCAATGATGTCTTGAGGACGGTATCGGGGATGTTCACCAATCCGTAGTGGTGGTATGCCGGTTTCTTCCATCCGAAGTAATCGAATATGTATTCCTGTCTGAATGTGTTGTTGAGGTGGTCCTTCCCTCTGATGACGTGTGTCATACCAAGGAGATGGTCATCGATCGCCACTGACAGATTCATCATCGGGTATGCCCTGTATTTGTCCTTCGTCAGCGGGTGCGGGTGATCCACAAGCCTCAATGCGACGAAGTCCCTGACAGCAGGGTTGGGATGGTCGATGGCGGTCTTGATGACTGCAATCGCTTCACCTTCCTTGTATCCGCCGTTCATGAACCTCTCGTACCTCTCCAGTTGTTCCTCCACAGGGAGATCGCGGCAGGGACAGGCGATTTTGTTCTCCTTCTTCTTACGCCAATCCTCCGCATCACAGGTACAGATGTATCCATGTCCCATCTCTATGAGCTTCTTGGTGTATTCGTAGTATGTCTCGAACCTCTCCGACTGGATGATGGATTCGTGGATCTTGACACCCAACCACTCCAGGTCCTCGGGGATCATGTCATATGCATCGGGATCGATCTTCTCAGGATTGGTGTCCTCGAATCTGCAGATGAGCTTGCCTCCGTATCTCTTAACGTATTCATCGTTCAGGATGGAGACACGTGTGTGACCTATGTGCAGGGGACCGGATGGACCGGGGGCGATCCTCATTACAACCTTCCCGTTGACATTCTCGAGGTCAGGAAGCTCGTATTTCCTCTCCTTCTTCTCCTTGACCAGAAGCGAAGGGTCCAGTTCCTCCAATGCCTTCTTCTGATCGTCCAGGGACATGTTGTTAACATCCGCGACAATGGTGTTGATGATCTCTGTGACCTCAGGTACCTTGGACCTCCATTCAGGGCACTCTCCCAGAATCTTTCCCACTATGGATTTAGGATTCGCCTTGCCTTTGAAGAAGACGGCGTTCTGTAGTGCGTATTTCCTGATGAGGGTCTCGATGTCACCTGACATGAATGAGGCTAATCCATCCACATATAAATACAATAGATAAGACTTCGACGATGGTCTGACCACCTCTTATATAGCTACTTCTTGATTGGAGGTGCATGACAGTGGTCAAGTACCTGAAAGGTTCCGAACTTGTGATCAATGAGCACATCGACCCCGATTCGATGATTGCAACGAAGATGATGAAGGAGGATCAGGACAGGACCATTGTGTTCAACGATTTCAATGGGAAGAAGGCCGTCGCCAATCTGTTCTCTACCCGTAAGAAGGTAGCCGAGGCGATAGGTGTCGATGAGAGCGGTATCGTACAGAGGATGATAGAGGCTGTCGATGACCCATGCGAGCCGGTCATGACCGATGAACCGGAATTCAGGTACAGCGTGTCGGAACCGGATCTGATGTCCTTGCCGATCGCCAGGTACTTCCCCGAGGACGGTGGAAGATATATCACCGCCGGAGTCATCGTTTCAGAGTACAAAGGGAAGAAGAACGTCTCCTTCCACAGGATGATGATAATGGACAAGGACTCTATCGCTGTCAGACTTGTTCCGCGTCACTTATACAAGATGTACAACGAGGCTAAATCGGAGGGTATCGAACTGAAGGTATCCATCTGCATCGGTGCAAGGCCAGAGGTCTTGTTGGCGGCTGCGACTTCCACTGCGTATGAAACTGATGAACTCACCATCGCTTCTTCATTATGTATGAAAGGATCGGGCTCCCCACTATCTGTCGGAAGAACGGATAACGGCCTCATAGTGCCTTCGGAATGCGATTATGTATTCGAGGGAAGGATAACCTTCGAGGAGACCTCGGAAGGACCTTTTGTGGACATCACTGGAACATATGATTATGTTAGGCAGCAGCCTGTCATCAAGATCGAGAAGGTATGGACCTCCAAGGATCCCTATTTCCATCTCCTGCTTCCCGGAGGAAATGAGCATTATCTGTTCATGGGACTCCCCAGGGAGCCCATGATGTATGTATCCGTCAGAGATAAGGTCCCTGGAGTGAGATCGGTCCGTCTGACCGAGGGCGGATGCTGTTGGCTGAACGGTGTCGTCTCGATCAAGAAGGTCAATCCTGATGACGGTGTCAAGGCTGCCCTGGCAGCATTGGACGGTCACAAGTCCATGAAGAACGTCATCGTGGTCGATGATGATGTCAACATCTTCGATGATAAGGAAGTGGAATGGGCCGTTGCGACCAGGTTCCAAGCGACCCGTATCATTACATTACCGGGGGAGAAGGGTTCCTCGTTGGACCCCAGTGCCACTGATTCGATCACTTGTAAGGTGGCGATAGATGCCACCATACCGTCGGATAGGGATACCAAGGACTTCCAGCGTGCGGTACTCTGATCAGTACCATTTGCCGTATCTGTCGATGGTCTCCGATCTCTTAGGGCCGATGCTGATGATGGATGCAGGTATCTTTGTATAATCCTCGATGAACTTGATGTAGTCCTTCATCTCCTGCGGAAGACCTTCGTATCCCTTCTTGACCATGTCATCGGAGGATGCCCAGCTCTTCCAACCCTTGAATTCCTTGTAGATGGGTTTCGCCCTTTCAAGTTTCGAAAGTGATGCTGGGAAGTGCTTCACTTCCTCTCCGTCGATCTCGTATGCGGTACAGACCTTGATAGTGTCGTAATCATTGAGTACATCTAGTTTCGTGACCGCCCAGTGTGAGAATCCGCATAGTCTGGCAGCGTGTTCTGCTACAACAAGGTCCAACCAGCCGCATCTCCTTCCCCTTCCTGTGGTAACTCCGTATTCTCCTCCTTTCTTCTGGAGCTCCTCTCCTTCCTTGCCAAGGAGTTCGGTGACGAACGGCCCTTCGCCTACACGTGTGGTGTACGCTTTCAGGCATCCAACTACGTCATCTATCCTGTTCGGAGCAACACCTGAACCGGAGCAGATCCCTCCGCCAACGGTAGAAGAGGACGTCACATAGGGGTAGGTACCATGATCGATGTCCAACATCGCACCCTGTGCACCTTCGAAAAGAATGTTCTTGCCCTGATCGAGCATGTCATTGATCAGAACCGAAGTGTCACAGATGTACTTTCCGAACATATCTCTCCACCTTGCGAACTTCTCCTCGAACTTCTCGGTGGTGCACTGACATACATCATCGACCTTCATCATCTTCATGAGATCCTTCTTGAGCGGAAGATTCATCTCAGCCTTCTCTTTGACCAGTTCGGGTTCCAGAAGGTCACCTGCCCTGAATCCGTTCCTTGCTATCTTGTCCTGGTAGGCGGGTCCGATTCCCTTCTTGGTCGTACCGACTGATTTCTTACCGCGATAGACCTCTTCGGCACCATCGAGTTTCTTGTGGTAATTCTGGATCAGGTGTGCTCTGTCAGAGATACGGAGACCATCTACTGATAGACCTGCATCGATTATCTGCTGCATCTCCGACATCATGTCCTCCATGTTGACCACGACACCGTTACCGATGATCGCCAGTTTGCCCTTCCTCAGGATACCCGACGGGAGAAGGTGCAGCTTGAAGACATTGTCACCAATCACAATTGTGTGTCCTGCGTTGTTCCCTCCTTGGAAACGAACGACTCCGTCGGCCTTCTCGGCCAGATAATCAGTGATCTTTCCTTTTCCTTCATCGCCCCATTGGGCCCCGATAATAGCAAGGGATGGCATGTATCCGACATCGGTGAAGCCGTATAAAAAGTTAGAATTGTGACTGTCAGTACATCATATCGATTATCAATCCAGATGAACCTTATCAACATTGAATCATCAAGGATTGTTCAGGAAATCACTAAAACCCCTATGACATTCCCCATCCTGATGGTACAGAACGATTCGTCCGACATTTCCAGAACAGGAAGGGTGAATTCACTTGAGACGTTCGCTTCAGTGGACGGCCCAGGAGTGAGATTCGCCATATTCCTACAGGGATGCAGGATGAGATGCAAGTACTGTCATAATCCCAACACATGGGCCATCGATTCAGGGGATGAGATGACCGTCGGTGAGATACTTGACCGTGCGGAGAACTACAGGCCGTACTGGGGCAAACACGGCGGTATAACGGTAAGCGGAGGAGAACCCCTGCTGCAGATCGATTTCCTCATATCATTGTTCAGAGAGGCCAAGAGAAGGAACATAGGAACGTGTATAGACACGTCCGTCCAGCCTTTTAAGGACGATCCCTCTTACCTTGAGACGTTCGATCTTCTCATGTCATACACAGATATCCTGCTAGTGGATATCAAACACATCGATCCTGATGCCCATAAGGAGTTGACAGGATGGGACAATTCCAACATCATGCGTTGTCTCAGACACCTATCGGATATCGGGAAGCCGGTTTGGATAAGATATGTCCTTGTTCCTGGCCATACGGACGATATCGAGGATCTCAAACATACAAGGGAATTCCTGGACACACTTAGCAACATCGAGAAGGTGGACATCCTGCCGTACCACACCCTAGGCGTACACAAATACGAATCATTGGGATTGGAATACCGGTTACAAGGGGTTGAACCACCCACTTCTGATGAAATCAGGACCGCTTCATCCATCTTGAAGGGTGTATGATAACGGCCGTGTTTGCAATGTTTATATCATCATACTGTCTGTCCGTTTTGGGACCATCAGATGGACGGCTGGAGAGGATTCAAGGGAACACAGTGGAAGCACGAGACCGACGTAAGGGATTTCATCGTAAAGAACTACACTCCATATGACGGTGACGAGAGTTTCCTCGAGGGACCGACGGAGGCTACGAACACACTTTGGAAGAAGGTTCAGGAGCTGCAGAGGGCGGAATTCCTCAAAGGCGGCGTTCTTGAATGTGAGACGGAAGTGGTCTCATCATTGACATCCTATGGCCCCGGATACATTAGTGACGATCTCAAAGGTCTGGAAAAGATAGTCGGTCTTCAGACAGACAAGCCTCTCAAGAGGGCCTTCATGCCCTTCGGCGGAATCAAAATGGCCGAAGAGGCTGCGGAAACATACGGTTACAAGGTAAATCCCGACTTCCACACGATCTTCACGCGTTACCACAAGACCCATAATCAGGGAGTGTTCGATGCCTACACCGAACAGATGAGGGTCGCCAGACATTGTCACATCATCACAGGCCTGCCCGATACCTACGGAAGGGGCAGGATAGTCGGTGACTACAGAAGGATCGCACTCTATGGTATCGATTTCCTGATCAGGAAGAAGAAGGACGACTTCGCATACTGCGGTTCACTATCCATGACAGACGGGGTCATCCGTCTGAGGGAGGAGATCTCCGAACAGATCAGGGCCCTCGAAGGTATGAAGGAGATGGCCAAGATCTATGGTTTCGACATCTCCAAACCAGCTGTGAACGCCAAAGAGGCCATCCAGTGGCTGTACTTCGGTTATCTGGCAGCGATCAAGACACAGAACGGGGCCGCCATGTCCGTAGGTAGGATATCCACATTTCTGGACATCTACATCCAGAGGGATCTGGATGAGGGTACGCTCACGGAGAAGGAGGCACAAGAACTGATAGATCATCTGGTCATGAAGTTCAGGATGGTCAAGTTCGCAAGGATCCCGTCCTACAATCAGTTGTTCTCAGGAGATCCGGTCTGGGCCACGTTATCAGTTGCCGGACGTTCCAATACCGGCAGACACATGGTCACACGCAGCGACTACAGGTTCCTTCACACTTTGGAGAACATGGGTCCGGCACCTGAACCTAACCTCACAGTTTTGTACGCACCGGAACTCCCCGAGAATTTCAAACGTTATGCCGCCAGGATATCAGTGAGGACTTCTTCGATACAGTATGAGAACGATGAGGTCATGCGTCCCCATTGGGGTGATGATTACAGCATATGCTGCTGTGTATCAGCTACAGAGACAGGAAGGGAGCTGCAGTTCTTCGGTGCCAGAGCGAACCTTGCCAAATGTCTCCTTTACGCGATCAACGGCGGTGTGGATGAGAAGTACAGGGATAAGGACGGCAATCGTATCCAGGTCACTCCTCCGACCCCTCCTATCACATCCGAATACCTCGATTATGATGACGTCATGTACCATTTCGAACTGATGCTGGAATGGCTGGCCGGTGTTTACGTTAACACTCTCAACGTCATCCATTACATGCACGACAAGTACTATTACGAGGCTGCCGAGATGGCCTTGATCAATACCAGGGCCAGAAGGACCTTCGCCACAGGAATAGCAGGATTCTCACACGTCGTGGACTCCCTTTCCGCAATCAAGTATGCAAAGGTGAAGACGATCAGGGATGAGACCGGCTTCGTTACAGGTTTCGAGACCGAAGGGGATTTCCCGAAATACGGTAACGATGACGATAGGGCAGACAGCATCGCGATCCTTATTCTGAAACTTTTCCTGAAGAAGGTGAAGAGGTACAAGACATACAGGGATGCAGAGCACACGATGTCCATCCTCACGATAACATCTAACATCGTCTATGGTAAGGCGACAGGTGCGACACCTGACGGAAGGCCTGCATTCACACCGTTCTCACCTGGTGCATCGCCATCATATGGTGCAGACACCAACGGATTATTGGCATCTCTGAATTCGGTCTCCAAACTGCCGTATGATTATGCTCTTGATGGCATATCCAACACTCAGACTCTCAATCCAAGTTCCCTTGGACATAACGAAGACGAGAGGGTAGAATCATTGGTGGATGTCTTAGATGGATACTTCTCACAGGGTGCCCATCATCTGAATGTCAACGTGTTCAACAGGGAGAAACTGATAGAGATCATGAACCACCCGGAGGACCCGGCTTACGCAAACTTCACTATTCGTGTCTCAGGCTATGCGGTGAAGTTCATCAATCTCACGAGGGAACAGCAGCTCGATGTGATCGCACGTACGTGCCACGATACTCTGTAAGTCCCACAGAATAGGATTCAGCCTTTGAATCCGATCACCGCATCGTAGAGGGCCCTAGGATCCTTTACGTAGCTGATGCCGTATTCCTTGCAGTTATCCTCAGTAAGACCGAAACCATACGCTGCTGCAAGGAAATGCGTTCCTGCCTTCTTGGCGGCTTCTAGATCATTGAAACCGTCCCCCACCATCAATGTCAGAAGATGGTCAACTCCTGTTTCTTCCATGCACTGTCTGATCATATCGGTCTTGGATCTTTCACCTTTGGCCAATGATCCTTTGACGACATCGAAGCAATCCAGAATTCCAATCTTCTCCAGGGTGTTTATTGCGTACTTTTCCAATGTCATTGTGGCCAATCCAATCTTGAAACCCTGGTCATGTAACTTTCTGACAGTTTCGGGGACATTATCGAAAGGTTTTCCCATGGCATGTCCTTTCTCCTCGTACTTCTGCCTGAAGAATCTGACCGCCTTCTCGACTTCATCATCGTCTTGTGTGTGCAGCATCAATCTGAGGTTATCAGGCAGATATCCGACGAAATAGGACCAGAACTCCTCATCCGGCATATCTTCGTAGCCCCATTCCTTCAGGGTTTCCCTGTAACAATAGAGCATGGCAGGCCAGGAATCGCATATGGTACCATCCATATCGAATATGATCAGCTGCATCTCGGTCATACGGTCTCCTTGGAGACCTCTGTGAACACATCGAAGATCTCCTTCAATGAAAGCTCTGTCTTGAATCCGGTAGGTGAGATGTGTGTACGTGACGTCCTTCCATATTCGTTCATGCGTTCGATGAAGGTGTCATAACGCGGTGTTGTAACTTTCAGATGTGATGCGATCTCGCTCATATCGTACATCAAAGGGATGTCATCGATCTCTTCCTTCCACAATGACATCATCTTGTCACACTTCTTCCTCACACATACGCCATCTGTTCTCATCAAGGAGAGGTGTTCCTTATCGAACAGTTTCCCGCCCCAGAATGGCCCGTACATATGTTTGTCATCCTTCTCCTTGGAGAACGATCTTTCCAGCGTTACAGGGTCGAATGCGATGTACACAAGACTGTCCAGGGCCGCATCGGCATTGGCAGCTCCATTCATCACCTGCAGATAAGTTCTGAAGTAATGGTCAGCACTGAAAGAAAGCATCGGACGCAATCCCTTGTCGAATTTTGCCATCTCCCTTGCCATCGTTCCGATCAATATCCTTAGGCCTGCTTCATGGCACATCACGCCTCTCAACGGTTCTACCTGATATCTGCGTCTGCATTTGGGCGCGTGGGCACCTGCAAGTGGTGCTGCATCGGTTGCTGTGATGGCAAGATAACCGTGTCTTTTTACACCCTGTATGGTAGAATGGATGAACGGCATTGGTGAACCGAAGGGATCGATATCGATGTAATCGAAGACATTCTCGCTGAGTAATGTATGGAGATTACGATTGGAAGGTGTACAATTGGTCAGATTATTCAGGGCGATGTTCTTCTCGATATACGGGATGGCATAAGCGGAGATGTCATTCGCTGTAACGATGGTCTTAGGTGCCTCATTGGCTATCCTTACTGCCCTTGAACCGGTT
Organism: Candidatus Methanomethylophilaceae archaeon; assembly: GCA_017455785.1. Taxonomy (GTDB): domain Archaea; phylum Thermoplasmatota; class Thermoplasmata; order Methanomassiliicoccales; family Methanomethylophilaceae; genus Methanarcanum. The sequence goes on along the minus strand of JAFSYZ010000041.1, from coordinate 11,060 downwards.
GCGGTCATGGCATCGGCAACACTCATCTCCTTGTTGAATGCACGGAGAAACATCACGCTTATGTCCCTGTTGAATGCCATCTGCTCATTGAAGAAGACCGAGCCGTTTATCTTACCTGGACCGCCGGAAGAATGGTCCTCGGGAACGAATAGCTTCGTTGCCCCCTCCAGAATCTGGACACCGTTCATCAGATGTTTTCCCCGTTCATCAGGCGTACGATCTTGTACGGAAGGAGATCACGGTTGGTAGGGGTGACCTCGAGGATACGGACATCGTCCCTCCTCCTGATGTCCTGGAGAAGGGGGTTCCTGGACTTCTTGTGGAGCGTTATGATCATGGGTTTATCGACATCAAGTGAATCCCTGACGACCTGGCAGAAGAGCTCGCTCTCGACCTCCATCTTTCCTACTTCATCGATAACGATGATGTCACAGTTCTCACAGGCTGTCTTAATAGCGTTGACACCGACGTTGTTCAGTTTCTCGATATCCACGCCGATCTTACCGACCATTATCTTACTGGCGATGGTATTGTGGGCAAAAGTCTCTATGACGCCGGTCTGAAGGTCCCTTGTGGTGAAACCGATGCGGTATCTGCCTTCGATGATGGGTTCATTGATCATGCCTCCGATGACGAGTTCGGGATCCTCCTTGCTCAGCATGTTAAGTACACTGAGCAATGCTGTGGTCTTACCTGCCCCAGGCAGACCAGTAATTCCAATTTTGACATCTGAGACCATAGCCCATCCTCACAACAAGACGTAATTGCGCCCTAAAAATAAATAATCTGTGGTTTTAAGTTATGGTGCAACCGAAGTATCACTGCGAACCGTTTATTTTCTCAAGAACATGGACGAAACGGCCTTCACGGCCCTCCATGATCTCGGATTCTACCCCATATACATCACGGATGGATTTCTCATTTATCACATCGTAAGGGTCGCCTTTGGCGTAAACGTTGCCGTCCTTGAGCATCACCACACAATCGCTGAAATGCAGTGCCAGATTGAGATCGTGAAGGGCTACGAGAGCTCCGGCTTTTCCATCGGTGACCATGTCCCTCATAGTGTTCATGGCAACCATCTGGTTCTTTAGATCCAATGCGCTGGTAGGTTCGTCAAGGACGTAGAACTGGGGGTCCTGGGCTAATGCCCTTGCAAGTACGACCTTCTGCATCTGTCCGCCTGAGAGGTCGTTTATGTATCTCTCAGCCAGTTCGAAGATGCCCACCTTTTCCATCGCCTCTTCAGCTGCGATCATATCATTCTCGGAGTAGGACCATGACATATAGGGTGCACGTCCGATCAGGACGGCATCGAACACGGTCATGTAATCAGATGGGACGTACTTCTGCGGCACGTATCCAATCATCTTCGAGAAATCCTTCCTGTCCATAGACGAAAGGTCCTTGTCTTCTACACATATGGTTCCTGCACGGGGTTTCAACATACCACAGACAGTTCTGATCAGAGTGGATTTTCCTGATCCGTTGGGGCCGAGTACAGAGACGATCTGTCCTTTCTTCACCTCGAACGAGATGTCCTTCAGGACGATGTTACTTCCATACCCCTGGGTTATCCCTTCGATAGTCAGTGTCACATCGTCACCTCTTTCCTGTTACCTGAGACCAGCCAGATGAAGAACGCTCCTCCGATGAGGTACATTATGATACCAACCGGAAGTTCTTCGGGCCTCATGATCATCCTGGATACTATATCGGAGACCACAAGGATCAGGGAACCCAACAATCCAGATGCAATGAAGAGATATCTGCTGTCGTTGCCTATGATCATCCTAACTACGTGGGGTGCAACCAGGCCTATGAATCCGATTATCCCTGTGAATGCGATACATATCGCTGAGATGACCGTACTGAGGATCAGAAGGGTCGTCCTTAGCGATGTGACGTTTATCCCTAAGCTGTGGGCCACATCATCCCCTGCTGAGAGGATGTTGACCTTGGCCGCCCTGGATTCTATCAGAACGTCACATACGATGACCACCGGGAGGACAAGAAGCACAACGCCCCATGTGGCATTCCACATGCCTCCCATCAGCCACAATGTGATCTCACGGAGGGCATCGTCATCGGAGAAGTACTTGATGGCCGCGATGCCTGCTTGGAACAGATAACCTATGATCACACCGATGAGGATGACAGTGGAGCGTGAGATGTTCCTTCTTCTGGATAGGACGATAACGATGCTTACACTGATCAGACTCCACAATATGGCCAATCCGGCGATGAAGAGGTTCTTGACGAAGAACTCGTGACCGAGTATCATTATGGAACCGGTTATGCCTGCTCCGAATAGGATGGCCACAGCGGCACCGAAGGAGGCGGCTGATGACAGACCTAGTGTGAATGGGCTGACCAATGGATTGCGGAGGATGTTCTGCATCACAGCACCTGCGATTGCCAGACTGAAACCGCAGACCACACAGAGGATGGTACGTGACATCCTCGAGTTTATGATGATGTCGGAGTACCATTCCTTGTCCGGGCCGTCGAAGAATGATGGCAGAAGCGAATGGAGGAACACCTTAATGGTGTCCGATAACGGGATATCTACAGCACCGATGCTTACGGAAACGACGATGGATATCAGGATCAGGAACATGGCGACCACTATGAATCCCATCTTCTTGGTCTTCGATGCGGAGTAGATCGCATTCAGACGACCGCCCGGTTCCTTTTCCATCATATCACCATTACGTTCATGCAGCAGGGAACTGCGCCATGACGTATCCCATGTCTAGGACGAATCCGTATTTATCGTTAAAATCGTTCGTCAATTGGTCGTAATCGAGGCCTGTATCGATTCCGAAGGCTTCTGCAATGCAGACCAGTCCGATATAATCACGCGGTCCGGACATGACCTCCGTGTGGATGACATATATGTTTCCGGCCTGGATCACATTCATGGAATCGAATCCTGCTATGGATTTTCCGGTGTCGAGCAATACCTGGTAATCGACGGACGGATCTTTACCTGAAGTTCCTCTGAGGATGATGATGTCCAGATTTCCTTCCTGGTCAAAATTGTAGATCGCCTCAGCAGATGGTTTGGCCGTCACGGAAGTGGATGTGACGCCCATATCGATCAATGCGTTGTGTCCGTGGATGGCCGTGGTCTTCCTGCTGAGCTCCGATTTCTCGCTGTAGTAAGTACCTTCGGTCTTACTCATACTGGTGTAGAACAGGAGGAAAGTTGGGTCTCCTGACACATCCTTCGATTTCTCAAGGACGGTGTTAGTGATGGAATCGTACAAGCCTTTGTATTCCTGGAAAGCTGTTTCTGCCTTATCAGAAATAAGAATCTTAAGAAGCTCGCCTATATCCCTCATCATTGTTTCACCGTAACAGTCCAGACGAAGTACCGTGATGCCATAGTTGTCCTTCAGTGCCTGTTCAGTAGCGTCAGAGATGGCCCTTGAGGATGACTGGGAGATGACGATCTTGCTTCCAGTGGATGCAATGACCTCGCCCGAGGGAGTCTTGTAATTACCTATGTTCGTGACATCCTTGTAGACCGGAATCTTCTCGACGATGGAACTGTCGGCACCGACGATACGGTTACTAACTCCAAGTATCTGGAAGAATTCCGCTGCACTGGAGTTCACTGTACAGAAGCTCTTTACCGGGGAACGAATGGTGACCTCCCTACCAAGACTGTCGATGATGGTGACATCCTTCTCCTCGATAGGGGTGTCGCCTCCCTGCTGATTGTTATTTGAGTTGCTGTAGACTACCACACCAATAGCCGTCACAGCTAAAATAATGACGAGCACGAGTGTTACGAGCTTCAAATTCATGCCTATAGATACGCCCTGGGGGTATATAGCACTATTATCGATTTTAAGGTAAGCGGTAACATCCAACTTATCAAAATACTAAATTCGTATGCAGTTCGTATGTTTCAATTTACTATTTTACTCTGTAAAAATCTCAAAACAAATTATCAATGTTATCGATGTATATTTAACATTGAAAATTCTTGTTACTCAATGAAATTTTTTTGATGACACGAATTTAGTATTTTTATACATTATACTTCGATATTGTCCAGATAGGAAAGGAATCAGTTAAATACAGCAATAATTTAGCAACAACTAAACAGGGAGGAGGTAGGAAGCATGGTCGACGATATCATTGTGGCTGAAGGATTGGTCAAGAGATTCGGTAAATTGACTGCAGTGGACCATGTGGATGTCCGCATCAGGAATGGTGAGATCTTCGGAATCCTAGGCCCTAACGGAGCAGGTAAGACCACAACTGTACGTCTGTTGACCACAATGGATCTTCCTGATGAAGGGAGGATTTTCATCAACGGACTTGATACCTCCACCCAATTCGTTGATGCCAGAAGGCGCATAGGCATCATCCAGCAGCAGCACAGTCTTGACAAGGATATCTCAGTCAGGGAGAACATCATACATCATGCTCTGATGCAAGGCCTTTCCTTGAAAGAAGGACGCAAAAGGATGATGGAACTGGCTGAGACAATGGAACTGACGGATAGGTTGGACACTCTCGTATCCTCATTGTCCGGAGGATGGAAGAAGCGCGTATCCATAGTTTGTTCGATGATCCATCATCCTGATATCCTATTCATGGACGAGCCTACCACAGGTTTGGATACGCAATCCAGGAATCTTCTATGGAAATTGATCCGTAACCTGAACCATTCAGGGACTACTATCTTTCTTACAACCCATTACATCTACGAGGCCGAGAACCTTTGTGACAGGATATCCATCATCGATGACGGTAAGATCATCGCTGAAGGGACTCCGAAGGAACTTATAGAGGAATTAGGGAATGTGACGTTGGTCAGAACGGATTCCGATGAGCCCCAGTTCTCCTATTTCAGGACCAGGGAGGAAGCGAAGGAGGCTGCCAAGGATGTCGGTGGCGAGTTCAGTGTCATGATAAGGAAGACTACACTGGAGGATGTCTTCCTAGAACTGACTGGGAGGACTGTCTGATGTACAACATATTCAGCGAGATATGGAGGATCTCCTACGGTGATCTATGTTTCATCAAGAGACACATCCCAGAGACGCTCATATCTGCACTGGTCGGTCCACTGTTGTATCTATTGGCCTTCGCTTATGGTATGAGATCGGGGGATACCGAAGCCGGTGTGGACTATGTAGCATATGCCATTCCCGGTATCATAGCAATATCCTCCATGACATCTGGATACAACGCCACAGCACAGAAGATACTGATCCAAAGATTGTTCCATACGAGTTTTGATGAATTGGTGCTGTGCCCTATGCACACTTCTTCCTTGATTTTCGGTAAAACTGTCATAGGTGTGGTCAGAGGCCTTCTGGGTTGTATCATCCTCTTAGGACTAGGGATGTTCCTAACAGACGATCTTGTGATATCGATATGGACGATACCGATATTCCTACTGTCCTGTGTGACGTTCTCGTTATTGGGTGTAACCGCGGGATTATTGGCAAAGACGGGGCCGACATTGACCCTTTTCGCCAGTGTAGTCATCCTTCCAATGACGTTCCTTTGCGGTACCCTGTTCTCCATCGATGCACTGCCGGACATCGTCAAACAGATAATCTGGGCATTGCCTCTGTCACACTCGTCGACTGCCATAAGGTCATTCTGTCTGGGATGGGATGTCCCATGGGTTTCTATAGGGATTCTGCTGATCTATTTGGTCGTATTCTATCTGATGGACAGATACATCATACTGAAGAAACTGTACTGATCATTCAGATATCTTCGATACATACATCAACGGATATTTCAGATCCTCGTCATACCTCATCTCGGCAGTGACTTTGGTCCCATCGATGTCTATGGTGACAATGGCATCGATCATATCGCCTGTGAGCGAAAGATAACTGTACTGGTCCACAAGGGGTACGAAACGGCTGCGGTCGATGGACACCTTGACATCCGAGACGTAAGGCTGCACAAGGATGGTCTTCTCTATTGTCCTTTCAAGACTTTCGACGGATTCAGCGTTGACTGGGGAACCGACGAATTGATGATAGATCGTTGCCAGTTTGATACCTGATTCGAAAACAGCCCTCTCCCTGACCGAACAGACGAAGCGGTCGGAAGCATCTTTCTCCCTTGCATTCATGACCAACGCATCCAATCCAGGCTAAATATCTCTTTGCTATTCCCTTAGGTGAGGAGCGTACCGGATGAAGATCGAATTAAAGGCTGATTCCAGTGATGAGCCCTATGAGTGCTGACGGCCTCCTCAATCACTCATGGACAATGAGACATAGTTGATGAATTCGCTGAGTTTCATCCCATCGCTCCATTTCATGATGTAGTTGCCGTTATCATTTACCCTTATCTGAGGGACTTTACGTTGTAATAGGCCCATATTCCCTCTCAGATTCTCGTCCATAGGAAGGGCGAATATCCTCCATGGATCTCCTCCTCTGATGCCTTTTAGTCTCATTGCGTATATCGGAAGAAGATGCGATCTGCAGCATTCATCCTTCATACGGTTCGCCTGATCCGTAAGGCGCTGGCTTCTGCTGAAGTGCATAATCTCCTCTGTAGAACTCTTGACCTCGATCGGAAAAGAGAAATCCCATCTTAAGGCCACAAGATCCACACCCAATGAACCTGCAGCTCTGATGACCACAAAGGGATCGGATAGCATCTTTGAATATGCATTGCCCTCTTTGTTGTCGCATCTTTTGACCATCTGGTCTATCGATTTCTTATCCCCAGTCAGGAGGAACTTAAGCTCCCTTTCGTAGATGTCCCCCGGTGCTCCCATCTTATCGGTTTCGATTCTACGTCAGAGTATATAAATGGAGAGGGGGAGGTCACCGAACGGTCAGCATCGTGGCAATACCCAAATACCTAGTCCATGATTACCACTCATGTTCGCCGATGCCTGCGAGAAGGCAATGAGATTCACCAGACCAGTTATCATATCGTCCAGGACCGTTGACGGGAAGACGCATTCAGGATGTGCGGCATTCATCGTCCTGAACAGGGATGGTTGGATCATGACCGCTGGTCATGTTTTCCAGCAGATGATCAAATATCAGGAGGATCAGAAGAAGATCAAGGACATCGACGAAATAATATCTTCTGAAGGTCCACATCCCAACTTAAGGAAGGATCCATCTTGGATCACCAATCATTCATTCTGGTGGGGCCAGGACAATCTTGCTTTCACAGATGGATTCATCGATCTCGAATTGGATATCGCAATAGGAAGGCTGGAAGGATTCAGACCTGAGATGATCTCCGAATATCCTGTATTCAAGGACCCTGCCAATATCCGACCTGGTACCTCATTGTGCAGGATCGGATTCCCATTCATAGAGAGTACTACTGATTTCGATGAGGAACAGAAGAGATTCTGCATCAGACAAGGTGTCCTCCCGATGGTATTCTTCCCCAACGACGGCATCCATACACGTAACGTCTACATGGGAAAGAGCAGGAACGGTGAGTACGACAGACTGTATATCGAGACATCCACTCCGGGTATGAGGGGCCAGTCTGGCGGCCCAATATTCGATAGGAACGGTTGTGTCGCCGCGATGCAGGTCCGTACGGCCCATCTGCCTTTGGGATTCGCACCCACCATCATCAACAATAAAGGCGAATCGATTGTTGAGAACCAGTTCCTGAATGTCGGATTGGGTCTTCATGTGAAGACAATCATGAAACTGCTTGATGACAAAGGAATCAAGTATAACCGTGAATCGGACGATCAAGGTTTCAGAATCGTCGGTTGAAAGGTTTGATGGATGGGCTAAGCCCATCCGTTAGGTCTTCAAATCATCATCACAACGATGAACGTTATTCCCATGATCACGGGTCTAGCCATCTCGATTGTCGCACCGGAAACGCATGCTTCGATTCCGAATCTGATCTTTGCGATATAAGGCACCAGGACACCCATCAATGAGGCGATCAGTACGGCAACTACAGTTGCGATGAGGTATTTCAATTCCAAAGCATCCGTCATTGCCAATGCGATCACCGAGAATAGTATCGCAGCGATGACGGTCACGACCAATGACATGATGAAACTGTCACCCTCTCCGGTGAATTTTTTGGCGGTCACCAGTGCATGGGTCGCACAGATATTGAGTAAAGGTACACAGAGCAGCAGTGCCCATGTGCCGAATCCGGCTATCATCGTGTAGAATACGAATGTGGTCATGATGAAGATCATAGCAAAGACAATGCCTGCACCGGCCTCCGCATTGTCAGGGAACAGTTTGTTCCCATACCTTACTAGATCACCTACGAATTTGAATCTGAAGAGAAAGAGCGGGAAGACAGCAACAATCACTCCCAGCAACATCGAGAGATTATCCTGAAAAACGTTCTCGTCTATCTTCATCAATATGAACAGGAGGATCAGTTCTATGAAGCCGAGAACGGTCATTATCGCGGTCAAAGCGATGGGACTTGTCCTGGCCTCCTCCCTCTCCTCCGGTGTGGCTATAACAGGGAATATGGTGTATTCCGCCAGTGCTCCCTTTATAGCCCCTACGGTCGGCAGCATGCTCATGGAGAGCGAAGTGTCGATCTTGGAATCGGAATCGAAATCATCGAATTCCTTCTTCTGACCTTCATTTTCGTCAGTCATTTCAATCACTTTCAAGCAGCCAGGCTGCAATCGGTACACGAATGTTGATTGCCCATATAATCCTAATGAGGTATCTCTTGTTGTGGGATATATAATCCTGAGACAACATGTCCAGACGATGGCGAATTCCGTTAAATACTTCAAACTACCACAGGAAGAGACCGTCACTATCGGTGACAGCATGAATGATCATCCGATGGTCGTCTGGTCCAACATGGGTGTCGCTTTTGGAAACGCTGATCCAAGACTCATGGCCAGTGCCAATATGGTTACAACAAAGTCTCGGGCCAATGTTGTTCTGGCAGCCATCGATATGCTATTCTGAAAAATATGGTGGATGGGTATTTGTATGGATACTCGGATTACGTATCATGCAGACCATCCAGATAGACGGCCAGAAGTTCATCGGACCCTACATCGTTGGAAAGGATGACATACCGCAAGTCAGAGGCATCGCTCTTGCAATAACTGAAGCGGGAGAGGGTTTCAAGATCATGAGTATCGTTCATGGTGATGATATCAGGGAGACTGTCCTGAACAGTCCTAAGATGGATTGCTGGAAGAAGCATGCCTATCACGGTAACATCGACATCTATGTTTGCGAGACCGATATGTCCCCCGAAAAAAGGGAGGAGTTCCGTACCAATGGTATCCTTAAAAGAAGGGATGTCATCTTCTGTGATGAGCCTCCGGTTATCAAAGATGATTGGTGATTAATTAATTATTCTAGTTAAGTTATCAGCTTAATTAGTTAAACATTAGCAGAATCATTACGTCCGATATAGCTACAGTGCATACGGTAACGATGACTCCGATGATCATGAACTTGAGGAAATCGAACCTTACGCCGTATTTCTCCGATCTCTCTGCAACTATCATGTTCGCTGCGGAACCGATCAATGTTGTGTTCCCTGCCAACGTTGATGATGCGGCCAATGTGATCCATAGCATGTTATCGGAAACAGGCATCATCTCCGATATCAGCATAACCGCGGGTACATTGCTGACCAGGTTGCTCAGTACGGCAGAGAACACCGATAATGACAATACATCTGGAATCTCCCCATCCCTGAATCCAGGGAACAGGTTCGATATTTCATCGATCAACCCTGTTTTCGAAGCGGCCCCGATTATCACGAACAATCCGATGAAGAACAGGACCGTTCCCCAATCGACCCTCTTTACAGCCCAGGGGATGTCATGCACATCCGATAGTGAGATGATGAGCAGGGAGATGCCTCCCGATACCAATGCGACCTGATAGAGCTCATAATCAAGATATCCTGACAGAGCGAATGCGATGAAAGTTGCTACCAGCACGATGATCATCGCCATCAAGGGTTTACGTTCTACGGATCTGTCCTGTTCATCCATCTCCGTTATTTCAACAGCATCCAACTTGTTCCTGTAGTATGACCATACAAGGATGATCGCTATCGCCAGGCACACCACTGCAATTGGAAGGGAATACAAAGAATACGTAATGAAATCCATACCGGAGATCGTGACTATGAATGCGTTCTGAGGATTGCCTACGGCGGTGGCTATGCTTCCGATGTTCGCGGACATCATTGTGCCTACGAGGAAGGGGATGGGATTCACATTCAACTTCCTGCAGCATTTGATAACTATGGGGGTGAACATCAGGACAACGGCATCATTCAATGCTACTGCTGAAAGGATAGCGGAAGATAGCATGATCAACAACATGAGACGGAATCTATCTGTGGACCTCTCCAACAGGATGTCGGTGACCTTGGTGAAGAAGCCCGCATGTTCCAATCCGGCCACCATGCACATCATACCGATGAGGAGGAAGATTAGTTCGTAGTTGATGGCATCGAAAGCATCAGTCAAGGAAATCGTTCCTGCAAGAATCATCAGCAGTGCTCCGCCTGCAGCTACGTACGGTCTCTTGATCTCAAATAACGGAGTTTTGTGAAAAGCTATCAGAAGATACGTTGCAACGAAGATGATCAGTACTGCTATCTCCTGAAACTCCATGTTCGGGCAATAATCTCATCGGTTATTATCGTTGCTAGTGCTTGTTCAATATTAATTAAGCTGATAACTTAATTCACATTATTAATTTCAAACATACTATCAGAATGTTAAATATCGGCATCCGATTTCAAAAAGTACTCTTAGATATTAATGTCCTAATGCTTATAATATTTCTTTCCGATAAGTTTGATCACAAAGGATTAGTTGTAATTCGTAATTAATTAAGCTGATAACTTTATTTAATTTATTATTATCGAATTATCAATTGCAACTAGATTTATCTTTGATTAATTAAGCTAGTAACTTAACTCAATTAATTAATCACGAATTATCAAATCATAGTTGCTAATTTAATAAAAATTAAGGTGATTACTAAATTAGATTAATTAAATTCAATCTTTTACAGAGAACTTGTAAATTATGGAGTAAAAATGGCATTTTT
>JAFSYZ010000202.1 GCA_017455785.1 Candidatus Methanomethylophilaceae archaeon | reverse complement strand
GCGCCCCATGTGCTGAAGAACCCCACTGTCAGATCGGCATCCATACTGCTGTTCCTGCTCGGATTCTCGATGATCGGTGACGAACTGTTCACATCGATGTTCCTGCAGAAGATAGAAGGATACACCGCCATCAACGCCGGATTGTTCATGCTGTGCATGATCGTCGGTATGTCCATCACCTCTACTCTTGCCGGGAAGATGGTCGAGAAGACCGGATACAAGCCCTGGATCTTCGCAGGACCGGTACTCATGGCCTTCGGAATGGCCGGCATGTCATTTATCACCGATTTCTCAGTAGCTCAACTGGCCATCTCCGAGTTCGTGTTCGGTCTCGGTGTCGGATGTCTCATGGCATCGCTGATGGCCTGTGTACAGAACAGCTGTGAGGATTCAGAAGTGGGAATGACCACCTCCGTCGTGTCATTGTTCAGGAACATCGGATCCACCATCGGATCGAGTGTATATACAATGATTGTGACACTTGGAATCAGTTACTATGCCATAGAACAGGGCATCACACAATGGGCATACGAAGGGATAGGTATCCTGGAGCACCTGGGCGAAGGATTCGATGAGCAGATCAAGTTGGTCTTCACCAATTCCGTGTCGGGCGCATTCGCACTGGGTACCATCGTCCTGATAGCGGCCGCCATCATCGGATACCGCTTCAAGATCGTCCATATGAGCAAGACCAAGAAGATATTCGACATCGAGAAAGAGGAATGAATGTTCCATTGGCCCTTCGGGGCCAAACCCTTTTCTTTTGATATCATAACAGATCAGGTCGCCGAACACTTTACATTAGCGCAAAGTCAGGAAATTGGATAGTATCCTTTCGATTGTTCTTTTGATGATACTCCCTGATAGCGCAGACTTGTGAGAACCTTCGAATTCTCCCTATGGAATCGTGATCAGACCTTACGCTCAACCGCATTAATGCCTACGATCAAGGATTCTTGCTATCTTGGATGCATTCACAGAGATTCAGGATTACAAGAACATGAATTCAACGGATATATCATGTAAAAACCGTGAAACAAGAAATTCCAAGAGAAGAAGTTTATCCCGTTTTCACGGGAGAAAGCCATCAGGCCCCACTGAGTGGGGGCTAGGGGATTTTTGTCCCTTTAGCGAATCCAGATCTTCTAACATATGCCCCATTATCAAATTCCTTTCTGGAATCAAAGAACAATGGAATGGGATCGAAGTCTCAGACATTGTGATTGACTCGAAAAATGATGTATCGTCGGTATCCGAAACCGGTCAAGTGGGTTCAATTCCCGCGCTGACGGATCTAAACCCCTTAAATAAACCACAGGAGGCGGGTGCTTCAAGCATCCCGAATACGACACACACAACACACACCACACACACACGCACACACATGATTTCAGGGACGTACTAAGCTCTTCCACTCGATTTCGGTTTTTTGGACCGGCTCATTTAGTGTAAGCTCTTTTGAGATAAAGAGAGAAAAAGAGAATAATATGTAAAATGCGAGCCTCGAAATCACATTGTGCGTGTGTGAGTGTGGTGTGTGTGAGGTGTGTTGTGTGCTCCTGAGAAGATCATAGGAGAAACACACATGACAAGGGCAATCACATGGAAAGATGCGGTTGAGTATCTAGAAAGATACCACAACAAAAAAGGATTCAAAAATTTGGATATAGATATTGACAATTTTTGGATGAATCCAAAAACTCCAAAATCATTCATGATCGACAGAACAGAATGGAATAACGCACTTTATTTCTATGGAGATGTGGCTCAGAGGAAATCTTCCGAAATCTGGAAGAATTTCGTCGATTTCGGATTCGTCATCGCTTCTGGAGACCACTATTATCTCATGATTGATGTGGTCAGGGAGGAACTCGGTGTGAAATATTCCCGTGTTTCCAGAGAGCGCGAGCTCTCTAAGATCAAGAAGGACTCCGCAGGAATCGTGAAGGCATCAGACAATGAGAGTGTGGAGGTTTGAGGATGCCTAGGTTGGTGACTTATGCAGACGAAGACATCCGTGAATTCTGGAATCGCATATTTCATGAGATTGTCTATGACAGATTCCACGCAGTGAGGGAGTTTGAGTCGCATTCTCTCTCGATATCATTCAACGAATTGGATATGGTCGATGGGGATTTCGCATTCTTCGTATCTCTGTTTCCAGAGCGTGCGCTGAAATTGGCCAAAAAGGAAGCCATCGATATGATGGGACTCAGTACTTTCGGTGAAAAGAACACGGATTTCGTCGTTCGTATCTACGGTCTGCCACCTGACATGAGGAGAACTGTAGGTTCTCTAAGGGATGAGGACCGTGGAAGATTGATTTCAATCAGTGGAATGGTCAGGAAGGTCACAGATCCTGGTTCCATCCTCAGCGTAGGAGTGTTCCAATGTCCACTATGTAATCAGATTACAGATCCAATCAAACAATCATCCAAGTTCATTACAAGACCACATATCTGTAAGACTGAAGGATGCAAGGGTGGAATTCGTGGTAATGAGCTCGTCCTCCGTAAAGACCTCTCTACATTCGTGGATTTCCAGGAGATAGAGCTTCAGGAGAATCCTGAAGGTCTTCGTACAGGTAAGCAGCCTCAGAGCATAGCATGTATGCTCAGAGGGGAATTGGCTGGAAGATTATCAGTAGGTCAAAGGGTCACATTGAATGGATTCACAAGGCTTATCGATAAGAAGGATTCTGATGAATCTAATTTCTATTCAATTGTCTTCAATATCATATCTATAGAGGCGGAAGAGGGCGATGCGGATGAAATCCAATTCTCCGATGAGGATATCGAAGAGATGGAGGAAATTGCAAAGAATCCCAATCTTTTCGATGATATCGTTCAATCTATAGCGCCCACCATCTACGGTCATGAGGATGTCAAGAGGGGAATCGCTCTGCAGTTGTTCGGAGGGACTCAGAAAAGGAGTCAGGACGGAACGATCAAAAGGGGAGACATCCACATCCTTCTGGTTGGAGACCCTGGAGTTTCAAAATCACAATTGCTGAAGTACACATCAGGAATCTGTCCTAGAACCGTCATGACTTCTGGTAAATCCGCTACCGCAGCCGGACTGACGGCTACGGCGGTCAAGGACGAGTCCACAGGCAAATGGACAATCGAGGCTGGAGCTCTCGTATTAGCTGATTGTGGTATGTGCTGTATTGATGAGATTGATAAGATGAATTCCAATGATCGTTCATCCCTTCATGATGCCATCGAGGCACAGGTCGTCCGTGTGTCCAAGGCTGGAATCACCGTGGAGCTCAAATCCAAATGTTCGGTTCTGGCAGCGGCCAACCCTAGATATGGAAGGTTCGATCCTGATGAGTCCATAGTATCTCAGATTAATCTGTCTGATGCTCTGCTCTCGCGTTTTGATTTGATATTCGTTATGCGTGACGTTCCCAATATGGAGTTGGATTCGGAGATCTCTGACCGTATTCTCAGGACACATATGGTCGGCCAGGTCGATGCCTGTCCGAATTATGACGGCGAAGTGGATGTCCAGAGGATTCTGGAAGAGAATCGGTTCATCAAGCCGATATACGACCCCGAGACACTCAGGAAGTACGTCGCATATGGAAAGAAGTTTACTCCTGTCATGGGAAGGGCGGTCTACCGCATCCTTCAGGAATCGTATCTCAGAGTCCGCAGTAAGTACATTGAGACTGGGAAGGTGGCCATAACCGCCAGGCAGCTCGAAGGCTACATTAGGCTGGCAGAGGCCTCGGCGAAGCTCCATCTCAGGAACACCATCACAACAGAGGATGCCCAACTAGCCTCCAAGATAATCGAGGATTATCTGGAGAAGGTCGGCAACCAGGGCGGTGGTGTGGACATCGACAGCATCGTTGCCTCGGCCAGCAACAAGGACCGTACGAACATCGCTCTCATTGAGGATGCGATATACGAGAACCCTAACGGCCTGGCCGCTGGAATGTCGATGGAAGAGCTCATAGTCACACTCTCCAAGAACGGTCTCACGGAGGCTGACGTCAGAAGTGCCGTGAAGATCATGGAGAGGAAGGACAAACTGTACAGGCCTGACAGGACGAAGGAAGTCTACAAACTGAAGGGGATGAAGTGAATGGATGGGGATTTGGCGATAATATATCCGTTTGATGTGGATACTGCGAAAAGCATTCTGAAGGGTGAGACCGAATGGTGGGTGCCGCCTCAGAGAGCGACATCGGTTCCCAATGTCATACTCTTGTATCTGAATGAGGCACGCTCGATCATCGGTAGCGTGAAGGTGACCGAGGAGATATACCGTAATGCAGCGACGATCTACAACACCGTATATCCGGACGAGAAGGACACGATCACCACCAGAAGGGATTTTTGGGACAAGCACAGGCAGAAGATCAAACTGTCCGCATACAAGTTGGAGGCACCGAGGCTTTTCGCCAGACCTCTGCAGCTGTCCGAGTTTATACCTAACTGTGACGGTCCGAGGAATGGTGCGATATATCGCGGTCAGATTTCGGAGGAGATCTATGGATGAAGTCGACGCGATGATTGAGCTGGCCATTACGTCGGCTCCATCTAAGAAGAACATTATGAGAGGCCCCAAGGTCAATGCCATCCTTGAGGACAATATTGTTGCGGCCATCAATTGGATTTCGATGGTCACAAAGACCAATTCCAAGGATGTGGTCTCTGCTGCCATACTTCTTTATGGTGCAATGTCGGAGAGGGACGATCTGGTCTCCGAATTGAAGAGGACCATACCGCCGTCCAAGAGGGAGATGCTGTTCAGGAAGAACTATGTGATCTCTCCCGAGGCGAAGCAGATACTCATCGATAACAACGACATGAAATCGTCCGACATAGTCATCGAGGGAATGGTCCTGATGTATTCTATGATGTTCGATAAGGAGACTGCCGGTAAGGTGTTGGACTCATACCCGCAGTTCGGCAATATTCTCAGGAGGCCTGTCAGTGCCTGAATGCAGATATTGGGAGAGCGGTCAATGTATGAACCGCAACGACCCCCACAGAGAGAAGATATGTCCCTTCTCAGTTGCGAAACAATGTCACAACTCCAAGGAGATCAAACCCATCAACATCGGCGATATGGTGTTCGATATGGATGATGGTTTCAAGGTGTCCAGACAGGAGATGGAATCGATAAAGAGGGCATGCTCGGGTTACAGTAAGAGATTACAGGAATCCCATAGGTTCATCGCGGTGTACTCTTACAATCTGGACAATTACCAGGGATTGTGTGATATGTACATCGTGGCAAAGAACATCCCGATGGTCGGACAGAGGGTTAAGGCACATCCACCAGTTGGTCTGAGTCCGTACGCTAACGATTTCATGTTCTCAGGGGTGGCCAGACCTGCAGAGGCCACTATGGAGGATGTGAAGAGAATCAATGTTCATTTCAAGGGAGAGATTATATGACCACAGATACAGTGAATGCCTATCTAGGCAATAAGACCTATATTGCGAGATTCGCCGACAGGATTGATCCTGACAGGCGCATGGTTTCCATCACCTTCGACGAACTCAAGATGCTTCTGACAATGACCGCCGAGGTTCAATATTCGCTGAATAAGGTGGTGTCGATGATCAAAGAGAATCCCTCTAACGGTGAATTTGTTGAATCGGCATTGAAATCTATCCCACCGTCAGAATACATGAAGGAATCATCATTCATCGAAGAGATCTCCGAGAGTGCGATTCATTACCTGGCCGATCCTGATGAGAGGGAGTTCTATTCAACAGGCGGGGATGGAGTGAATTGGGGTTCAGCTTTCAAGAATCTCTATGTCCGCATCAGAGGGTCCAAGTGATGAATGTCAAAAAGAAGGAGATGTCTGTTTTCGTGGACAGGGAATTCATAGATTACATTGACAGGAAGATCTTGGACGGAGAGTATACAAGCAGGAACGATTTCGTCGTATCCGCCGTGAGATTCCACCAGCAGCGCATGAAAGGTCTTATCGCCCAGTATATGTACAGCGCGGAGCATCTGATCAAGGAATCGGAG
>JAFSYZ010000201.1 GCA_017455785.1 Candidatus Methanomethylophilaceae archaeon | reverse complement strand
GTACCTGGAGAGCTTCATACGGTTCTTATCATCCAGTGACGAGTACCATGTGTTCAATCCGAGATTCTTTATCGATTCAGGTGCCTTGGATTCCTTCTTGAATAACATCGACACCCGATGCCGCTGGTACGTTATAACCTTACTGTGACGATTCTGCTTCGCCCTCGGAGATGTCCGAACCGCGGAACCATGATATTATCGATCCGATGACACTGAAACCGATGCACATGGCCCATGCAACCTTCATCACGGTGATGAATTCATCTTAATTGGAGGGTTCCAAGGCGGTGTTGGTCCCCATGTAGATAGAGATGAGACATGTGGCCAATCCCATGGATATCATCATACCTATCTGTCTGAACGTTGAGATCATTCCTGAGGCATGGTTGTAGTGTTCCCTCTTCACATAAGACATCACGGCATTCGTGTTAGGTGCAGAGAATATACCGAATCCGATACCCATCACGATCTGTGAGAGGATGATCATCGGATAGTCTATATCCTTCGATGTGAAGGCGTACAGCATCACCAATCCCACACACAGGATGACCATACCCACTGTGGGCAGGATACGTTTATCCATCCTATCCGACAACTTTCCGGCAATGAGTGTGAACACCACTTGGAACGCAGGCTGGCACATCATGACGAGACCTGCCTCCGTAGGAGACAATAGACCTATCCCCTGAAGGTATCTGCTGAGGAAGAACATGACACAGAACGATGAGGCATAATTCAATGTCAGGGCGACCATGGATCTTCTGAAACGGACGCTCTCGAACAGTTCGCCATGGAAGATAGGATACTCCTCCTTCGATTCGAATCTGACGAATCCGATTATCATCAAAGAACCGACAACTATCATCACGATGGCATAGATCTCCGGTAAAGAGATGATACCGAACATCAGGATGAAGATGCCCACGACGTATAATATGGAACCTTTGGAATCATAACGCTCGCCCGGCGTGTTGGTGAATTCGTATTTGAAGGACTTCATCAGTAGGGCTGCCACCACGATCATCGGGACCAAGATGAAGAAGATGCCCCTCCACCCTAGGAAATCAGTCAGTACGCCCCCCAATGTAGGGCCGATGGAGGCTCCGACATAGACACAGGCTGTGTTTATGCCCAATGCACCGCCCCTCTCATGGGGGCCATACACATCGGAGATCAAGGAAACACTTGTGCATGAGATGAATGCAGTACCTACTCCTGTCAATCCCCTGAATACGTACAACACATAGATATTGGGCGATAATGCCGACAATACCGATGCCACTAACACTATTACAGCACCTATCAGGAAAATGCGCTTCTTACCGTAGATGTCCGCCAACCTTGATGCAGGCAGCAGTGTCATCACTGATACCATGAAATAGACACTGGCGATCCAACCGAGATTGTGCTCGCTGCAAAGGAAATCCGCCTGTATGGCGCCCAACGCCAGGTTGAGCATGCTCCCTACAAGTGGATTCAAGAAAATTGCTATACATGAGGCGGCAAGGACGGTCCTCTTCTCCCTTTTAGTAAAAGAGTGACCGTCCATCTCCAACCTCAGCTTTCGATTCCTGTCTTAATCATCTTGCGGTTCTTGTCAAGAAGGTCGATCTTCTTCGGAGGTATGCTCTTCAGCAATCCCTTGTCCAGATTCTCCTCGGAGCAGAACTTGGTCTCCCTCCAGAGCCTTCCGACGATGACCATGTTGGCCGCCCCCTTGACACCGGCATCCTCCGCGAGTTTGGATGCAGGGAGATAGATTACATTGACATCATCCCTCTCGACCTTCTTCTCGATCAGTGTGGAATCAAGGATGATGGTCCCGCCCGGAACGACCTCGTTGACGAACTTGTCCAACGAGGGAAGGTTCATCGCCACCAGAATATCGGGATTGGTGACCAGGGGCGAACCGATCTTGTTATCAGATATGCACACGGAACAGTTTGCTGTTCCTCCGCGCATCTCAGGACCGTAGGAAGGAAGCCAGGAGATCTCCTTGCCCTCCATCATACCTGCGTATGCGATGACCTTTCCCGAGAACAGGACACCCTGTCCTCCGAATCCTGCGAACAGTATGTTGAGGTCAGTCATTCCTTCGCCTCCCCTATGTCCTTGTATACACCCAACGGGTAGTACGGAAGCATGTTGTCCCTGAGCCACTGCAGAGCATCCGTGGGTGCCATTCCCCAGTTGGTGGGGCATGTTGAAACAACCTCGATGATACAGTATCCCTTTCCAGCGAGCTGATACTCGAATGCCTTCTTGATGGCCTTCTTCGCGGCCTTCACATTCTTGACACAGTCCACGGTCACACGCTGTGCGAGTGCGACACCATCCAAGGATGAAAGCATCTCACAGACTCTTATCGGGTTGCCTGCGACCTTCACGTCCCTTCCGTACGGTGTGGTCTGTGTGACCTGTCCTGGAAGTGTGGTGGGAGCCATCTGACCTCCGGTCATACCATAGATGGCGTTATTGATGAATATCGCGACGATGTTCTCTCCCCTTGCTGCCGCGTGGACGGTCTCTCCGGCACCGATGGCTGCGAGGTCACCGTCACCCTGGTAGGTGAAGACTACGTTATCGGGCCTTGCCCTCTTGACTCCCGTAGCGACGGCAGGTGCACGTCCGTGCGGTGCCTGGACCATGTCGCATGCGAAATAGTTGTATGAGTAAACAGAACAACCGACGGAAGCCACTCCGACGGTCTTCCCTTCGATGCCCAGTTCATCGATCACTTCGGCCACCAGCCTGTGCACGATACCGTGTGTGCATCCGGGACAGTAGTGGAACGGTGCATCCGTGAGTGCCTTGGGTTTCTCTCCCATTACCTTCATCACTGCTCACCTCCGTTGAGCTTGACTATCTGTTCGTAGACCTCTTTCGTCGTGGGGATCATACCTCCGGTACGTCCGTAGAACGAAACTGGTTTCTTACATTCGATCGCGAGTTTGACGTCATTGACCATCTGTCCCATGTTCATCTCCACGGTCAGGAACCTCTTCGCTGAGTCCGCATACTTCTTGATGAACTTCTCTGGGAACGGCCAGAGTGTAATCGGCCTAACCATACCGACCTTGATGCCTTCCTTCCTTGCCTTGTCGATAGCAGATCTGGATACCCTAGAGGAGGCCCCGAATGCCACGATGATGATATCGGCATCGTCACACAGGTATTCTTCAGCCCTCTGCTCGTTCTCGATGATCTTGGCGTACCTTTCGAACCTTTCGAAATTGAGCCTCTCCAGTGTGGGTGGGTCGGTGTTCAGGGAATTGATGACGTTGTGTTTCCTCTTGTCCTTATGTCCGCATGCGGCCCATTCCTTGCAATCATTGTTGGGATCCTTCGGTTCCGGAAGAACGACGGGCTCCATCATCTGACCGAGCATTCCGTCGGACAGGACCATGGTGGGGACCCTGTACTTGTCACCGAGGTCGAATGCGTCCGAGATGAGGTCCACTGTCTCCTGTACGGTGGAAGGAGCGAACACTATCATGTGGAAGTCACCGTGACCAGATGCCTTAGTGGCCTGGTTGTAATCCGACTGTGACGGCTGGATGCCTCCGAGACCGGGGCCTCCGCGCTGGACATTCACGATAAGGCAGGGAACATCGGAACCTGCGATGTAGGAGATCCCCTCTGACATCAGACTGATACCAGGCGATGATGTGGATGTCATTGCCCTGACTCCTGATGCGGCTGCTCCGAGGACCATGTTGATCGATGCGACCTCGGACTCTCCCTGGAGGTAGACGCCTCCGATCTTCGGCATCCTCTTGGACATGTAAGCTGCGACCTCGGTCTGAGGTGTGATCGGATATCCGAAGAAGTGCCTGCATCCTGCTGCGATGGCCGCCTCAGCGATAGCCTCGTTACCTTTCATAAGTACCTTCTCACCCATCATTCCACCTCCACTCTGATGGCCACATCGGGGCACATGATCGTGCATGAACCGCATCCGATGCAATCCTCTTCACGGGTGATGTGTGCCGGATGGTATCCTTTGCTGTTAGTGATGGATTTATCCAATGCAAGGATGCCCTTCGGACATGCTATCACGCACATCTCGCATCCTTTGCAGACATTGTTGTTGACCGTAACTTTAGGCATCTTATTCCTCCAATTCCCATGGGGCGCCTACATAGACGTCTATCGGGTGTACCTTAATCTTCTTATTTAAGGAATAGGCGATTGGTCTGGGAGCGGTAGTCAGGACCACTGGTACGTCCATCATCGATGCGGTCCTCTCGGCAAATTCCATCGCATCGATAATCGTCTCCTCGGTGGTCAACTGCTTCAGATGAGAGTTGTTGATCACACCTGTCGCTTTGAGATGACAGGTGTTCTCGATCTCCCTGTAGATCGCGACCGCTTCCTCCGGTGTGGTGGTCTGCGAACGGTACTTGTTGATGACACAGAACATATCGTAGTCATGCTTCGAGATATCCTTCGCATATCTGCTGAGCGTCATCGCTCCGACATCATCGCCGCCGACATCGATAATTACCCAGTCGTCCTCATCGATCGCACTGCCGATACTCGCAGGCAATGCCGGGATATCTACATTGGTGTTGGCATAGACAGGACCGATGGTCCTGATACCTCTCTTCGATAGAGCCTCCGCATGATCCGCCGATCTGAAGTACACATTAGCGGTATCAAGGTCGATGAGTGTCACTCTCTTCCCCTCACTGGCACATTGTATCGCCAGATTGAGGCAGAGATTCGTCTTCCCCACTCCGTAGTGTCCGCAGATGATCGTTATCCTCTTCCTTATGGGATTCATCTGAATGGTTGATATCGGCCGACTTAATAAGACGGACGGTAGTTCAGAGAACTGAAATACGAATATCGTTGACGATCATCAGGATGCGAATGTGGGGCGACTGTCAGGATCGGATCCGATAGCGACGAAAGATGTCAAGATATCTTCGCATACCGCATCTCCAGTCCGAATAACGTCGGTCGTGCTGATAACTTTAAATAAGCCGGCAATTTAGCGCACGCGACTACCATGTACAATATTGCAGAGATTTCGGAGCGCATTCACGCGATGCGCGATCTGTGCGGCTATACGACCGAAGAGATGGCTGAGGCCACCGACGTCACTGTAGAGGAATACATCAAATGCGAGACAGGTCAGAAGGACTTCTCCTTCACGTTCCTTTACAAGTGCGCTGACAAGTTCGGGATTGACATGGTAGAGCTTATTACCGGAGAGAATCCCCATCTTACGGACTTCACCATCGTCCATGACGGTAAAGGACTGCCGATCAAGAGACGCGCAGGATTCGATTACTTCCATCTGGCCTCGAACTTCAAGGGCAAGATCTCCGAACCGTTCCTGGTTAGCGCCCCCTACAAGGAGGAGGAACAGGATGCCGAGATACACACGTCCGTCCATGAGGGACAGGAGTTCGACTACATCCTGACAGGAAGTCTGAAGTTCAAGTACAACGGACACGAGGAGAACCTCATAGCCGGGGACTCCGTCTACTACGATTCAGGTAAACCGCACGGTATGATAGCCACCAGCAAGGACGGCTGCACATTCCTTGCGATCGTCATGAAAGAAGGTTCCAAGAAATGACGAGAGACATAAATCTCCGTTACGTCGACGAGACCTACGACGATGACGGACTCCTGAAGACATACAACGTCCACTATCCAGATGATTTCAACTTCGGATACGACATAGTGGACGACATAGCCATAAACGATCCTGAAAGACGCGCCCTGGTCTGGTGCGATGACAAAGGTCACGAAAGGATCTTCACATTCGCGGACATCAAGAGGATGTCCGACAAGACAGCGAACTATCTCACATCAAAAGGTGTGAAGAAAGGCGATATGGTCCTGGTGGTACTGAAACACAACTATCAGTTCTGGTATGTGTCCGTTGCACTGCACAAGATGGGTGCCGTCATAATCCCGGCCACTTTCATGCTGAAGAAGCATGATATCGAGTACCGTATCAATTCAGCTTCCATCAAGGCGGCAATCGTCACATCCGATGCCCCGGTCTGGCAGGAATTCGACAAGGCCGAGGATGTACCGACATTGAAATTCAAATGTATGACCAACTCCCAGTTCAACGGTCCTTGCCCTCCAGGATGGGATGACTTTGACAAGGGAGTGGAGGAAGCATCAGATAAGTGGGAACGTGTCAACACACATGTGAAGGACATGATGATGATCTACTTCACATCAGGCACATCAGGTAACCCAAAGATGGCCGTCCATGACCATTCCTACCCTATAGGCCACATACTCACGGCGAAGCATTGGCATTGTGTCGTACCCGACGGACTGCATTGGACGGTCGCCGAGACAGGATGGGCCAAGAACGCGTGGGGAAAACTCTACGGTCAATGGATCATGGAGGCCGGACTGTTCGTCTACGAACACGAGAAATTCGACCCCGTTGCCGTGATGGACCTGATCGAGAAATACAGGATAACGACGTTCTGTTGTCCTCCGACAATGTTCAGGATGTACTGCAACGCAGGATTGGAAGGACATGACCTGTCGTCTTTGACCCATACGAACATCGCCGGTGAAGCACTGAACTCTGATACGTTCGAAAAATGGTATGAGGCCACGGGTCTGAAGCTCATGGAGGGTTTCGGACAGTCCGAGACGACCGTTCTCGTAGGTAACCTCAGGGGAATGACCCCTAAGCCCGGATCCATGGGAAGGCCGTCACCACAGTATAAGATAGACATCGTCGACGAGAACGGAAGATCCTGTCCGCCCAGCGTGGTCGGCGAGATTGTCGTCGGCATAGAACCGCATCCCGCAGGGATATTCGTAGGATATCTTCATGATAGACAGAAGACGAGGGCCACATTATACGGTGGTTTCCATCACACCGGAGATCTGGCATGGAAGGATGAGGATGGATACTACTGGTATTACGGACGCAACGACGACGTTATCAAATCTTCAGGTTACAGGATAAGCCCCTTCGAGATCGAATCGGTCCTGTTGAAGCACCCGTGCTGTCTTGAATGCGCGGTCACTGCCGTACCGGATCCGGTCAGAGGTCAGATAGTCAAGGCGAGCATCATCCTCAGACAGGGATTCGAACCCTCGGACGAATTGAAGAAGGAGCTCCAGAACTACGTCAAACAGGAGACGGCACCTTACAAATATCCAAGGGCAGTGGAGTTCGTAAAGGAACTGCCTAAATCGATCAGCGGAAAGATCAAACGTGTCGATATACGCAAACAGGACCAGAAGGCCGCAGAAGCAGGAGGTATGAAGAATGAGAGGGATTAATGAACGCTACGTTGACGAGACATACGACGAGAAGGGTTTGCTTGTCAAATACACACTGAAATACCCTGACAACTTCAACTTCGGTTACGACATAGTCGATGATATAGCGATCAACGACCCACAGCGTCTGGCCATGATCTGGACAAATCCTGCAGGAGAAGAAAGGAGATACACATTCGCCGACATCAAGAGGCTCTCCGACAAGACGGCCAACTACCTGATGTCATTGGGCATAGGCAAGGGAGATATGGTCCTGACCATCCTGAAACGCCACTACCAGTTCTGGTACGTGTCCGTTGCACTGCACAAGATCGGTGCGGTGATGGTCCCGGCCACATTCATGCTCACCAAAGGTGACATAGAGTACCGTGTGAGGTCCGCCTCGATCAAAGCGATAATATGTACCGATGAGAACGGAGTGTGCGAATCGACCGATGAGGCGACGGACATACCCTCCCTCGAGACGAAAATAGTTGTCAACCATCCCAGAGAGGGATGGCATTTCTTCGATGAGGAGATGGAAAAGGCATCAGAGAAACTCGATAGGATACAGACAAACGTCAAAGAACCTTTACTGATGTACTTCTCATCCGGAACATCGGGATACCCGAAGATGGTCCTCCACGATCACCTTTACTCCCTGGGGCACCTTTCCACGGCCAAACACTGGCAGAACGTGGATCCTGAAGGCATTCACCTTACAATCGCAGACACAGGATGGGGAAAGGCCGTATGGGGTAAACTGTACGGACAGTGGATGATGGAAGCGGCGGTGTTCGTATACGATTACGAGAAGTTCGAACCCCATGAGATAATGAACATCGTGGAGAAGTATAGGATCACATCGCTGTGCTGTCCGCCTACCATGTTCAGGATGTTCATCAATGCAGGATTGGAAGGCCATGACCTCTCATCCCTGAAATACTGCTGCATAGCAGGAGAGGCATTGAATCCGGATGTATTCTACAACTGGAAACAGGCCACAGGCATCAGTCTGATGGAAGGATTCGGTCAGACTGAGACCACGTGTACAGTCTGCAACATAAAAGGGATGGTGCCGAAGCCAAGTTCAATGGGCAAACCGTCACCTCAGTACAACGTGAAGATAGTCGACCGTGACGGAGCGGACTGTCCTCCTGGACAGACCGGTGAGATCGTCATCGCCTGCGACCCTAAGCCTCCGGGACTGATGATGTGCTACTACCGCAACGAGGAGAAGACCAGGGAGGCCATGCACGACGGATGGTACCACACCGGTGACGAGGCATGGATGGATGAGGACGGTTACTACTGGTACGTAGGACGCATCGATGATGTGATAAAATCATCAGGATACAAGATCAGTCCGTTCGAGATAGAGTCCGTTCTGGTCACGCATCCCGCAGTACTGGAGTGCGCTGTGACAGGTGTACCTGACCCCGTCCGCGGACAGTTGGTAAAGGCTACAGTGGTCCTGAGGGACGGATACGAACCTTCAGAGGCTCTGATGAAGGAGCTCCAGAACTTCGTGAAACACGAGACCGCGCCGTACAAGTACCCCAGGGCGATGGAGTTCGTGAAGGAACTCCCTAAGACCACTAACGGTAAGATCAAACGTGTCGAGATACGCAACAAGGACAAAAAGAAAGCGGAGGACGGAATGCTATGAGCGACACCATCACTCGCACATTCACCACAAGGACACCCGACAAGCCCGGGGCGTTCATGCTCGCATGCAAGGTCATCATGGAGAACAACGGGAACATCACCCGTGTCAGTTTCAACAAGGGCAGTTACAACCTCTTCATCGAGGTAGAGGCGACCAAGGAACAACTGAAGGCCATCGACAAAGGACTGAGCGAGATATCCTATGTGGACTATGTCCCGCAGGAACCGATCATCCTCGTCATGGAGGTGAAGATCACAGATACCCCCGGTTCACTGTTCCCCGTGCTGAAGGTTATCAGCAATTACGATGTCAACATCTCCTACCTGAACTCGAGGGCGGAGAACAGAGGCTACCAGAACTTCAACATCGGGATGGAAGTCAAGGATCCTGAGGTATCGAAGAAGATCCTCGACGAGGTCGCTGAGCTCTATGCGTTGAACGTGGTCTCCTACAACGGCAACTACGACGACCTTGACATAACCGTCAAGTACATCCATCTGGCGAACACCATACAGAAGCTGTTCAGTCTGGATGACAGCAAGGTCATAGAGTTCATCTCCGAATCTAAAAAGATAGCTAAAGTTCTGAAGGACAGGGATGTCGATTCCAAGATCGTATTCGATGACATCCTAAGATTGGCTAACTTCATCGCCTATCACAGGGACCTGAACTTCAAACCTAGGATGAAGAAATACGACATCACCGATGAGACGTATCTGGTGGTAATAGAACCGCCCTGCGGCAGCAACACTTACGTCCTAAGGAACGATGACAGTCTGCTATTCATCGACAGCGGGATGGGCATCTATTCGGATGAGATGATCACTGAGCTGAGGGAGATGTTCCCCAGTTTCTTCAGTATGAAGAAGACAATGCTGGTCACTCATGCGGATGCGGACCACTGCGGTCTGCTCTCAGTTATCGAGAACGCAGATATCCTTGTGAACAAGAAGACAGCCGACAAGCTGAAGGACATATCCGGATCTGTCAGGGAATCGGATAACGTGTATAGCTACTGTTACGGCAAACTGGGAAGAATCATCACCGACTATTCTGCTCCGGATCAGAATTCCGTTCACATACTCGGCAAGGATGTCCCTGAGGAACATGACGATCTGAAGCTCATCGACAAGATACAGTTCGGTGACCTCACCCTTGAGGCATACGAGGGCCCCGGAGGAAATCTGGATGGTGAAATGGTATACTTGTGCAGAGAACACAAACTGCTCTTCACAGGAGACATCTACGCTAATCTGAAGGACCTGATTCCGGAAAGGGAGGAGTTCAATGGCATCGCACCGTTCTTCCTGACCAATGTG
>JAFSYZ010000200.1 GCA_017455785.1 Candidatus Methanomethylophilaceae archaeon | reverse complement strand
TGTATGGCAACAATATATACAATATCGGGAACAGCACCAAAACCAGTATCGAAGGGGGGTCTGTAGTCGGAGGCATATATATCGAATCCGGTACGGTTGAATCTGGTAAGGCTAGGGGAACTGTACTAGATGGTCTGAACGTGGCGGCTGGGACAGTCCGTATAGGCGCCTACACCACGGCCACGGACATCACAGTCACTTCTGGGAACATATATGTGGCTAACGACAACGGAGACGTCAAATGCGCCGCATCCGGTATCACGCTTGGGTCGGGGAAACTGTATCTGGGTTACAATTCCAAGGCCCAACAGGTTAATATGGATCTGAGTACCGGTGAGCTTTGGCTGCAGAAGGCCGATACACAAGACCCGCCTCTAAACACGACATATTTCAACAAATATGAAGGAGTTCTAAACAACATCTTCAACCTCAAGGTGATCAACGGTGTACTGCAGACCCCCGAGGTACGCCTCGGGACGATAGCTGCGGCCTTCACGGATTCTACGCATATCCTGCTGACAATCACCGGAAGCGATCATGCGCCATCCACCAAATCAGAAGTGACTGTAGGAAGCGTCCTGATTGTTCCAGATACCTGGAATCAGGATGCATTAACAAGCACAACGTACACATGCACCGCAGTGCTTGGTTCTGCAGGCTGCGGATTCACCGAGGTGAACGCAATAACAGATTCAGGTTACTTCAACGTCTATATCACGATCTCCGCAGCTACGATATCTACCTCTATAGCGACATCCTCCATACCGGCCTCGGTGCATCCGTCCGCCGGAGAGGGCGAATCATACGTGGATACTGGAACATACCTGAGCCGCAGTTTCGTCAAGATGTACCAGTCGGATAAAAATTCCACACCATCGGCCACTAACCTGGAACTTCCTATATTGACCGATTCCGCGGTAAAGGCTAACTTCCGCGGATGGGACGACGATTGTGCTTCGTATCTGTACGACGGTGTTTCACTCAACATACCCTACTCTCTGCCGGCTGGAGGAAAGGTTATGATTACGGCCCTTTGGCTCAACGGTAACATCCTGAATGACTATGGCATATACTACGAATACGATTCGGAAACGAAGATTCTGACAGTCGCCTACGATCCGGATAAGAAGGTCGGAAGCGTCGAGCCCTCCCCTATCATGAACGCAACGGATGCGGAAACGCTCAGGACTGCGTTGGGTGACGATCTTCAGAAGGTCCGCAAACTGGTCGTAACTGCGATCACCGTCCTTCCAGGTTCAGCTTTCAGCGGTTATGTTTCACTGTCAGATGTGACCCTCACCGGAAGCGGCATGGGATACCTGACGAACATCGGGCCGTCGGTCTTCAAAGGGTGCTCTCCAAATCTGAAAATCAATCTCTACGACATGGATCCGTCGTTCACACCCATACTGAACTTGGACATACTGGAGAATTCCTTACTCGAAGCCTACAGGAGCACCTCTATCATGCTTCTTGATGATATCGAGCTCACCAGCACACTTAACATAGGCGCCGACACGGTGATGAATCTGAACGGGAAGACGCTCTCCATAACATCCGGATACGCGTTCTCGCTAGGCAGCGGAGTAAGTATAACCATCGCCGACATCAACCCTTACGGGTCTGGAACGGTCAGCATCGGGGCCAATTCATACCATGTCGGATCCCTGTACAACACAGCGGAGGATTCATCGCATGCGAAATCATCATCAGTCACATTGTTCGCCGAAGATCCTGTCAGAGCAGCTAAGGCGGAACAGATAGGATCTGCCGGAAGCACTGTAATGCTCATAGATGCTGCCGACCGTGTCGAACATAAGACGTACATCGGATGGTCCGAGGAGGCCCAGGACACTGTGCCGGATTGCTCCGATCAGAGTCCCATCGTACTCGGTTCCTCCGGAACGACTAAGAACCTGTACGGCGTCTACAGGACGACTGCCTTCAGAGCGTCTTTCACCGAATGATGCAAAACGCCGTTCCAACCTCAATGAAGGGTTGGAACGGCCCTTTATCTCGATGAATCGATATGTTACTCAAACACTCGATTGGTTTTAGATTGTGAGGATCGTGGACCGAATCGATTGTACAACCTAGAAATCTTTGGCATTTTCCAGGGCGCCTTTCAATTCTTCACAACAATCATGGATCACTTGAAAATCAATCTCAGTTTTATCCCAGGGATCCAACGCTTTATCCAGATGATTGCACATAGTGGTTATTGAAGATGCCAGCGATTGTAACTGATCCCCGTATTTATCTCTCAGATAGTTCTTGTTTTTACTTGACAAAAACGAGCGATATTACTGAATGTTTTTGCCTGTTGTTTATAGCTTACGCTGATGGAACCCCGCATCCGACCCACCGATCCTGTCATGCCAACGCAATTTACTTTAGACGGTCCGGATGGCCGTAAGATGACTTTTCGAGCCTGGTCCTCGGTCGACTCCGTAATTTCTGAAGGCGGTCATAGCCGCAAAAACAAACGACGGCAGAATACCTCAGACCTCGCATCCCATAACCGGCATCGGATGTCGGGAGTTAAGCTTGAACCGTTTCTGGTTCAGGCTGCGAGCCTGAAGTCCGAGCCGGACTTCAGCATCGCGAATATGACCGACAGCATCTTCCTGGATGCCGTTATGAGAGCCTTCTTGGTGCCCATCTCCGAGCACTTCCTTCTGTAATACTGAGTCACGGACGAATCGCAGTTGCGAACGTGTGATTCCGTCACACGTTCCATTATCGCCCTCATCATCCTATCCCCGTTCTTGGTCATGCGACCATGGTGTTCCTTTCCTCCAGAATCCCTTACCCTCGGAACCATTCCGAAGTATGCACAGAGCTTCTCTGCATCATCGAATCTGTCGATATCGACAATCATAGACATTATCTGGACGGCCGTCTGTCTGGCCACTCCGGGAATCGACATCAGAATCTCCACCTCCTTCGAATCTGGAAGTCTGGATTCCACTTCGGTTTTGACAGAATCTCTCTCCTTGAACAATCTTTCCAGCTCTGCCATACGGTTCATCAACGTGATATCGGATGAGAAATTGAATCTCACATAGTTCCTTGCCCTCTGGATCTGGAAGTTGTCGAAATCGTCCGGGAGATATTCGCAATTCCTGGACATATGAGATTTGATCCTCCTGGTATCATCGCTTATCTTCCTGGAGATCTCCTCGCGGTACCTGCATATGTCCTTCAATTCGCACTGTTCCCTCGTGGGCATGAATGCCATCTGGAGGTCGATATCCCCTTTCTTCCACAGCCTCAGCATCCTTGCTATGGTCTGAGCATCCTTTTTATCGGTCTTCTTATCGGATTGAGTTATGACCTTCAACGCCTGGGCGTGGACCACATGTGTCTCCACTCCCTGGTCCGAAAAGAACCTGAACGGCTGATAAGCGTAGGTCCCGGATTCCATCATCACACAGAATCCATCCTTGTCGCCGTATTTCATCAGCTCGGAAAGATCCCAGAACTCTGATTCCTTCACGAAATTCTTCTCGAACTTCGGCTTGCCAGTGCTCGTGAGCACGCAAGCCGTGATATTATCCTTATGTACATCTAGCCCAATGTATCTCATGCGGCATTCGCTCCTGTTTAGCGATTGAGAATGAATGTCGCACTTTTTCAGTCCTTGCACTCATCCCCGAGGAGTTTACCGCTCGTTTTTGTTGCTGGTCATTTCTGATTATTGCGCATTCTTTGAACAAGCACCCCGACTATTATTGTCGCTGCCGCTCCTATCAATGCTTATATGATTACCTCATTAACCAGGAAAACACCAATCGTATTAGTGGTTGATACTATATCAACTGAATGATGCAGTCTCAAAACTACCAAAGGCAGCCTTCTGTCTCCTGAGGAAGTACTCGTCAGGCTCCTCGAAGGGTCCGGACATGACCAGATCGCTGTTCTGCGGGAGTACAAACGTTTTAGTGCACAAAGGGGAAGGGTCTGCGATGTGGTTTGGCGACTCGTTGCAGACCTCTCCTTACACACATCAGATTCACTTTCAATGAAAACTGATCTCCCTGAGTTCATTCGGGTGTCACAAATTACGTGTTGCACCATTTCTCATGTCTGGCAAGACAAAAAGTGGTGCAAGGGACGAGATTTGAACTCGCGGACCACTAAGGACTAGCCCCTCAAGCTAGCGTCGTTGGCCATGCTTGACTACCCTTGCAGCAACTCCCCCATTGACACAGACTTTATAAGGTTTTGGGGAAGAAAACCTGTGCATACAACCCATACTGTCTGGAACTGGCAAAGCCAACAATCAAATATGAACATCTGATAATCGATGACGTCAGGAGAGGGAGAGCGGCTGACGGTAGGACAAGATCCGGCTGAGGAAGTTCCCTCCTCCAAGGGCGAGATGGATGTGCGTAAGCACATACGGCGAGAGCTGTGGCAAGGGCTCAGAAACGACACAGCTCCGGTCAAAGGATGATCCGCTAGGCGGTGACGTTCCCGGAGATTTGGTGAAACGGCGACTCCCCATCGGAGCAAGTTCATACAACGGGGTAGACCTGCCCGGGACCCGTGGGTAGAATGCGAAGTTGAATGCCGCTTGAAACAGAAGGGGGGCTACTACCCTCACCTGACCCGATCATGGAAGTGTGGATGATGAGATACAAGGCGATAGGATTCGATATGGACGGTACATTGATAGATTCCGTCATCAACTACGAAAAACTGGCGAATGTCGAATTCGAT
This sequence comes from Candidatus Methanomethylophilaceae archaeon, assembly GCA_017455785.1. GTDB lineage: Archaea > Thermoplasmatota > Thermoplasmata > Methanomassiliicoccales > Methanomethylophilaceae > Methanarcanum. Next base: position 871 of record JAFSYZ010000200.1, on the reverse strand, counting down.
GTCCTGACAGGCATGGGGGTACCGGCCGATCTTCTCGAAGGCAAAGGGGACAAGGATTCCATCCTGGCCGGTCTTAAATATCTCAATTCCCACGGAAATGACATCTCTAAGAAAGATCTCGAGAAGAAGATCAACACCAGAGCAGGAGAGATCGAATCCGAATCCGTACACCTGGCTAAAGCGTATCCCGGTGTGGATAAGATGCTGACTGAATTGAGAGCCAAAGGATACAGGATCGGCCTTCTTACAAGAGGTCAGAGGATGTACGCCGAGAAGGCCATGGGCGAGTTGGATCTTCTGAAGTACATGGATGCACTGCAGGCCTACGACGACCATCCTATCGGGGAACAGAAACCCAATCCCATAGCCATGAGATACCTTGCTGATGACCTCGGTGTCGATGTGAAGGATATACTATACGTAGGTGACAACCTTTGGGATTACTTCTGCGCAAGGGATGCAGGTTCCGCATTCATAGGTGTCGCATCAGGGGCCAACGGACGTCTGAGATGGGAGAGATACCCTGAGGTGACAGTCGTCGATAATGTGGCTGATATCGTAGAATATCTGTGATCGTCTCATAATCTGGATTTTATGTCATAGTACAGGTCGACAGTCGATTCCATATCGGCCATGTTGAATACTATGTGACTTCCGTCCTTCTTCTCTATGATGATGAATTCATCATTGGCAGAGAATACTGCCAATATGTAGTTACCGAACTCGGAGTTCCTGAACGTTCCGGAGTTATAATCGAAACTGGAGTATCCTGAGACCTTGTTACCGATGTCGAAATCCCCGGTCTCCTTTATCGATACTATGTCGGTGTAGAGTGTGCGGTCGTGGACCATCATGGCATCCACAGTTATCC
>JAFSYZ010000199.1 GCA_017455785.1 Candidatus Methanomethylophilaceae archaeon | reverse complement strand
TCATGACAATCTTCATGATGGGTCTGGCAGGTTCTATCACCACAGGTATCGCCGCCGGTATCTTCACATACGTCGGTGGAAAGGCGGTGACAGGCAAGATAAAGGAAATCACCCCCTTGCTCTGGATCCTGACGGTGATCTTCCTGGTGTATCTAGTCCTGAACAACTTCGTCATACCTGGACTGTAAACCAATAAAGGATGAGACCGTGAGGCCTCATCCAATCTGTTTTCTTTGATAACCGTTATCTACAAGAGGCCATTCCTTTACGTCATGAGCTCGATGAAAAGTATCGACATTCTCTTGGGGAATCCCCAGAAGGCCATCAGGATGATGGCGTTACCGTTGATACTATCGTTGCTCGTATCGCAAGTAAATGTTCTAGCGGACCGTGCATGGTGCTCTGGGTTGGGTGTTGACACCATGGCCGCCGTCGCTGTGGTCATGCCGATATACATGACGATATCCGGACTCGGTAGCGGATTGGGCGTCGGAGCCTCAGCAGTCATCTCCAGGATGATAGGCGCTGAGAACAAGGATAAAGCCTGTTCTTCAGCCGTTCAAGCACTTATATTCGGTGCAATATTCGGCATAGTCCTGACAGCCATACTCATACCGCTTGGTTCCAACCTCCTCTCGCTGTTAGGTGCAGGGGAGGTGTTAGACATCGCCAACTCCTATTTCCAAGTATACGCGATATTCACACTCCTCATCGTCATGAACGGAGTGATCGCAGGTATTCTGAACGGTCAGGGCGCCACCGGTCTCTCCACCATCATGATGATCGCCATGGCCCTGACCAATATCGTGATGGACCCCATCCTCATCTACGGGATGGATCTCGGCATCAGAGGAGCATCCATCGCTACCATAATCTCCACCATGGTATCGATCATCCTTGGGATTTATTTCATAATGAGCAGGAGGACGTATCTGTCCCTGAACCGCTCGCATTTCATCTACGACAGGATGCAGATGAGATCGGTGATGAAGGCAGGCATCCCCCAGATGATCGAATACGCCATCATGTGGTCCATGGATGCAGCGTTGAACTTCATCGTCATACAGTGTGCCGGGGCGGAAGGACTGACCATCTATTCCACACCTGACAATCTGATCAATCTCATCGTCATCCCCGCGATGGCGATAGGTTCCGCCCTCGTACCCGTGGCATCATCCGCATTGGGTCAGAACGATATGGAGAGGATGAGGGCATCGTTCAGATATGCTCTGAAGGTAGGGATATTGGCTGTCGTGGTACTGGTGATGATCACCGAGATCTTTGCGGAACAGGCACTGTTCATCTTCACCTATTCCGGAGAGATGGAAGCTCTCAGACCGACCATGACGCATGCATTGCGTATAATGTGCCTGTATGCCTCATTCTTCGCCTTCACACCGATATGTTCCGGATACCTGCAGGCCATGGGCCGTCCGAACCGTTCCGTCGGATGTGCGTTATGGAGGAATGCTGTGCTGATCACATTCTTCTCGATATTCTCATCCATCATGGGATTGGACGGTATTTTCTGGGCCTTGCTGTGCGGACACATGGTCGGTGCGGTGACGATATTCACAGTCTCACAGATAACACAGCGCCGCCTTACGACACCTATAGAGCCAGATTCTAGGATTGCCTAACATTATTAGGTGTTCCTCTTATCGATCAAAAACATAGAAACACTTTAATCCGCATGTTAGTGTTACGAAATCTATGGGCGATAATACCAGTATAATCAACCGTCTTACTGCGGTAGGCGTACTAGGTAACGTCCTTCTAGCGGCCTTCAAATTCGTAGCCGGGTTCCTAGGTAATTCCAGCGCTATGACATCCGATGCGGTACACTCGCTGTCGGACATAGTCGCCACGGTGATAGCCTACATCGGCGCCAGGATCGGACAGAAGAAGGAGGACCATGACCACCCGTACGGCCATGAGCGCTTCGAATGCGTGGCATCTATAGTATTGGGTGCGATCCTGTTCCTGACAGGTGCTTTCATCGGGATCGAAGGGATCAACAAGATCATCTCCGGTGACTACGGACAGGCACCCGAAGCAATCGCATTGGTGGCGGCAGTGGTCTCCATAGTCACGAAGGAACTGATGTATCAATACACCATGCATTATGCGAAGATCATGGATTCGGATTCGTTCAAAGCCGATGCCTGGCACCATCGTTCCGATGCCTTGTCATCCATTGCTGCACTGATAGGAATCGGCCTAGCCATGATGGGATTCCCGATCATGGATCCGATCGCAAGCATAGTGATCTGTCTGTTCATCATCAAGTTGGCATACGGTATCATCAGGGATGCGTTCGACAAGATGGTAGATACGGCGTGCGAGGACTGTGTGATTGAGGAAATACGTGAGATTGTCGCCGACACCGAAGGCGTCAGAGGTGTAGACTGCATCAACACAAGGAAGTTCGGAAACAAGATCTACGTGGACCTGGAGATATGCGTGGAATGCGACCTCACCGTGGAACAGGGACACGAGATAGCGGAGAACGTCCATGAACGCGTTGAGAGGGAGATCCCTGCGGTGAAACATGTGATGGTGCACGTGAACCCGTTCAACATCCACAATCCCGATCACGACTGAGTTCAAACCTTCTTACCGATCACGACGTAGTAGTCGTCATCATCCCTGGTGAATGTAACTTCTAGATTGTTCACATGGAATATCTCGCACATCACATCCATCTCCGGAAGGTAATCCGTGCATATCTCAGAACCCCCCGTCTCATGCACATGGTTGATATGCTCCTTGGACGACGAATGCGCGATGCAGAACGAACCGCCTTTCTTTATGGAACGCGACATCACCTCTATCGCCCCCATGGGATCTGGGAAATGAGGGAAACAAGAGTAACAAACGACCTTATCGAATCTGTCGACATCATCGAGATCGTAGATGTCCATCACTTTATAGTCCAACCTCTCAGACTCGGGATATTTTGATCTTGCGATGGCGATCATGTTCTCTGAGAAATCCACAGCGGTCACATGTCCGTCGACCAACCTGTCCAGATAATGGGGGATCATCACCCCGGTCCCGGTACCGACGTCCAATATCGAATCATCACCTTTTACCTGAAGCAGATCCGTTATGTACTCCACCTTGACCGGATCATGGATGGACATGCTGTCCCAATCATCCGCCCTGTCATTGAAGAACTCCTTCTGTTTGGGATTGCGTTTCCTTCTCGAAAGGAAATCCAGGACCTTGTCGGACAGTTCGTGATGCACCTCTTTGGGCACCACGACCTTATGACCGTCGACCATGCCGACACTGACATCTATCCCGTACACTGAGCGGATGATCTCTGGCGTGATCACCTCCTCCCCTCCGGCAGCGAATATCCTTCCATCCTTCATCAGGATGAAACGGTCGCTGAATCTCAAAGCGACATTCAGGTCATGGTTCGTCATCACCGCGGTCATCGAGTTCTCACGGACGATGTGTGATATCAGATGCATTATCTCATACTCGTTCCTGAGATCCAGACTGCTCGTGGGTTCATCCAGGAGAAGGACCTTGGGCCTTTGTGCCAGCGCCCTGGCTATCTGAACCATCTGATACTCCCCTCCTGAGATCTCATCGACCCTCCTCTGGGAGATCTGCGACAGCCCCATCACATCGATTATACGGGACACCATCCTCACATCACTGTCCGTGACGTCCGATGAGATGTGCGGTTTACGTCCTATCAGAACGGACTCGAAAACAGTGCTCCCGGACCTGTAGGATTCCTGCGGAACATAGCCTATGACCTTGGATATCTCGGACCTGGTCATATCCCTGGTGAACGAACCGTCCACCTCCACTGTACCTGTGGCGGGCCTTTGTATGTCATCTATGCACTTGAGGAGTGTCGACTTCCCGACACCGTTGGGTCCCAGGATCGAGACAACCTCTCCTTCCTTAGCTTCGAATGTTATCCCCGATATGGTCCCGACAGAATCGTATGAGAATGTGATGTCCGCGATACGCAGCATCATGATCTCCACCTCCTGATCAGAAGATAGATGAATACCGGACCTCCCAACAGTGATGTGAGCAATCCCACCGGCAGGATCATCGGCGACAGTATATTATTGGCGACAAGGTTCGCGACCATCAACAGCAATGCTCCGAATAATGCCGACGTAGGAATCAGATACCTATGGTCATCCCCTACGACCATCCTCGCTATATGCGGCCCGAGCAACCCTACGAACGCTATGACACCGAACTTGCATACGACCATGGCGGCCATGACCGATGCCATGATCAGACCCAGGATCAGGAACCTGTCGGTATTGACGCCCAATCCCTTGGCCACGTCATCTCCTGCGCCCATGGCGTTCATGTTCCACCTGTTATAGTAGAAGAACACGAATATCAGGATCAATACTGCCAGAAGGAAGGCGTCCCAGTACCAATTAGCGAAGGATACCGAGCCGAACATCCATGATACGATATGACTCAATTGTACCGGATCGGCTATGTACTGCATCAGGGTGATACCGGCGGAGAATATCGCACTCACCGCAATACCTGCGAGGACCATCGTCTCGGACGATATCTTGGTGACCCTTGTCAATACGATAATGACCCCTGTCGCGATCATCGTCGCTATGAAGGCCACTATAGGTGTGATGTAGTCACCTATCACCGAGTTGAATACCATCCCGCCGGTCAGGAATATTATCGAAAAAGCTGCACCGAATGCCGCCGCATTGGACAATCCTAACGTGTATGGCGAGGCCAACGGGTTCCTCAGGATGCACTGCATGACGCAACCAGAGAGTGACAGTCCGGCACCCGCGATCAACGCTCCTATGGCGATTGGAAGATCGATGTTCCAGATGAACTTCCCGATCGTGCTGTCCCTGTCCATGGAGAACAAGGCGCCGATTATGTCGGATATGCTGTAATCAAGATTGCTGAGGATCAGGGTCAGGAACAGTATGATGACCACCGCTATCGCGGAAAGGACTATCCACCTCATCCTGACGTGGACATCCTTCCTGTAGTCGACCTCGGTAGAGGATACTTCCTCTGAATCATCATAGATCCTGTAACCCTTCATCCTCTTTTTCACCAATCCAGCTTTACGGTACCCGGACTCTGTTTTTGGGCCAGGGAGTCGTAGTTCAATCCTGTGTCAGGGTAGAACAGCTCTAGCACGGAGTTGATCTTGTCCTTCACATTGTAATCGAACACATCACCGTACAGCACACTTCCGATATAGTATGCATTGTACAGTTCGGACTCCCAATTCGTACCGTAGTACTTGTAGGCGAACAGTGAGTAGATGTCACCGTTGGCCACTGCATCCAACACGCTGAGTGTGTCCCTGTTCTCCTCGAACATCTCTTTGCTGACAGCATTGGTCATACAATCGATGAACATGAACTCGGCATCGCTGTCCACTATCCCTTTGATATCGGTCTGATACGGGTTACCGTTGTTGATATCAGGCATGGTGTTCCTTGCGGATACCATATCGAACGGCAGATAGTTGCCTGTGGTCATTGTGAGGTCACCCTTCATCATGTAGAACATACCGCCCACATAGCAATCCGCCTTTGAGGTGACCTTCTTCGCATAACCATCGATCTCACTGACCATGGTGTTGATTCCGTTCAGAAGATCATCTCCGCGCTTCTCCTTGCCCATGACCTTGGCTACGATCTCGATATTGTCCTTGAACTCCTTGTCCTTGATCGTGACATTTCCTTCTGCATTCACTGCGACAACGGGGATACCTGTCTGTTTCTGCAATGTGTCGAGGACACCTGTGTCCTCCTTGGAAGAGAATATGACCTGCGCGCCAGTTTCGATGATGGCCTTCTGATTCTCCTCCGAACCTACATCGGTGAGTGATTTGATGTCATAGGCACAACGGTATGTCGCAAAATAGTAGTTGGCTGGTGACCCTTTGGCGCCTGAATCCATAGAGTCGACACCTACGATGTTATCGATTCCGGCGACATATGATACCAATCTGACCGATCCTGCGGACAGACATACGACCTTATCGACATTGGACGGGACGGTCACCGTCCTACCTCTTGCATCAACCACGGTCTTCTCGGTCGGCGCATTGTTGTTGTTCTGTGAGACGACCACACCCACCACGACAGCCGCTAATATGATAATGACCACCAAAGGTACGATCATTTTCTTGAATTCCATTGTTATTCCTCCACCGTTCGTGATGATACGAACGTTCTGCAGGATTTGATATTATCTGTTGTAATATAAACGGTGCATTATCTCAAACGGTAAAAGGTCATGACATGGTAGAAGATACTGAATATACTGTCCAGAAAAAATACCTACATATACTGCCTCCAGAGGATTGTGGTTTTTACGCTCGTTACGGAAAGTGTAGCATCAGAACATGGAAAATAGAGTTCCGAAAAGACATCACATTGATAACGAAGGTACAAGGAAAAGAACAGCCACGTATGCGACATACACTCCTAACAGTAACATCGCCGATCTTCTGCTGATCATATTCTTACATTTCACCATCAGGAACATCAACACGGACAGGAATATCATCACCGGCATGTGGAAGTACATCACAGCATCGGTATACGGTATAGTCGTCAGCATAGCACCTATCCCCAACACAGCGCATATGTTGAAGATGTTGCTCCCGACGATATTGCTCACCGCCAGCTCGTTCTCCCCTCTCTTCGCGGCCACTAGACAGATACAGATCTCCGGCAGTGACGTACCTAGAGCGACGACAAGAAGACCGATAACGAATTCCGATACATCGAACATGAGGGCCAATCTTACCGATCCATCGATGAAGAAACGTGCTCCGAAATAAAGGAGGACCAGACCGATGATTATCAGGGCGATGAGAACGGGATAACTGTTCCACTTGTTACGGACCTCCCCCTCATCCAATTCAGCGACATATGATTTCTGACCTTCTTCATCCCCCTTCTTCATCCTATAGACCATGAAGATGAAGGAGAAGAGGATGACGAACAGAACGATACCTTCCACGAACGTCACTCCATCTATGACCATCATGAGCAACATCACGAATGATATCACCACCATCGTCGTGATCTCTATCCTCATCGAGTCATACTTGGCCACCATCGGACAAATCAATGCCGCAAGTCCGATGGCGATACCTATGTTCGCGATGTTGCTGCCTATGACATTCCCCAAAATTATACTGGGATTGTTCGAGGAAACGATGGATGTCACCATCTCCGGTGCGGATGAACCGAATGCCACAACTGTCAGGCCGACGACAAAAGGTGCTATCCTTAACTTTAATGCAAGGGATTTTGCACCTTTGACCAGCCATTCGGAACCGAAGTAGAGCATGACGATGCCTATCGGTATCCCCAGAAGAACAACATCCATGAGAACCCATACGTAATATATGACTTAACTGTACGCATCGGAAAAATTACCTGACGATTCCTTTAACAACTAGGATTCTATACGGCCCCCTCGTAGAATCCTTTTTGGATTGGATATTCCACCCATACTGTGTTAATTGTTCCATATAAGACATGTTGTGTACATACATACAACACTGTTATGTCTATTTTATAATCACGAATTTCGTAACCGAATGCATATCCAGGTGATATCATGGCCCTAACAGGCTCAACCAAAATCATAGTCATCGTCGCCGTAGTGGTCGTCGTAGTTGCAGCGATC
>JAFSYZ010000198.1 GCA_017455785.1 Candidatus Methanomethylophilaceae archaeon | reverse complement strand
TCAGCAGCTTTGCTGCTGCCTTTCCGATACCGGAACTCGCACCGGTAATAATGATGGTCTTCTTATCCATTCGTATCATTCTCATGTGATTTGATGCCAGCTTATTCGCTTACCGCGACAGTATACTTGCCGGCACAGGAATAATGAATGATACCGCGTGCCTATATTTTATCATTTCGTGCCAATTCCTTGGCATAGGCCAACCTGATCTTCTTCACCCTGTCGGTCTCCACATCCTCCCCCGCATCCTCATGCGATATGTTCCTTATGAACTGTCTCAGACCAGGGTTCCTGCCACTTCTGGACAATCTGGATAGTTATGAGAGTGGACAAGGCGTGATTCGAACACGCGGCCTCTTCGTTGCGAACGAAGCGATCTAACCGGGCTGATCTACTTGCCCATTATAATTCCCGGCACCACTCCGATTGCCAGCAACAATATAAAATCTCCTATGGTCATTCTGCGGACATGAAGTTGACACAAGATGTGAAGGATGTCATGTCAAAGGTCCGTATCTATCCTGTCGCAACAGCTTCCAAGGACGGCGTACCTAACGTCGTTCCCGTCGGATTCCTGCTGCCCAGGGATGATGAGACCATTTGGATCATCGACAATTTCATGGATAAGACCCTGAAGAACGTCAAGGAGAACCCTTGGATCTCATTCTACGCATGGGACCCCGAGACACCCAACAGCTTCCAGGTAAAATGCTCTGTGACCGTGAAGAACTCCGGAGCAGAATATGAGGAAGCAGTGAAGATAGCCCACTCCAAGAAGGAGACCTACCCGGCGAAGAATCTCTTCATCCTGAAGGTCGAGGACATCTTCTACGTCACACCCGGACCCAATGCCGGGAAGAAACTGTAATCAATCCTTTTCCTTCGCCGCAGGCGATATCAGCGCCTGGGCGATCCCCATTATCGCGGCTACCGGGATGAACACCCAAGAAATCGGGTTGTGATCGGTCATAGCCCAAATGGCCAATGATATGAACAATCCGAGTACCAGGCCCATCACACCGGATACGATTATCTGTCTCTTCTGATAATCGGAAACCATACTCACACCTTGACGTTGAGTTCCTTCTCGACCAGAGCGACCATCCTGTCGACGATCTCCTTGGCACCGCCGGTGTAGTTCCTGGGATCCATGGCGGCCTTGACCTCTTCCTCGGACATCAGTTCCTTGAGGTCATCCCTCTCGAGAAGGACATCCAGGAGCTGCCTGTTATTGTCAGCTGCGACCATTGAGGACTGCCTCACAATCTCGTGGGCCACCTGTCTACCTATTCCCTTCTCAGTCATCCTCATCATGATGGACTCGGCCATGACCAATCCATTGGATGATTCGATGTTCCTGATCATCCTCTCGTGGTAGACCTCCAATCCGGAGAACACAGTCTCCATCTTCTTGAACATGTCATCGATCAGAGTGAAGATATGCGGAAGGATGAATCTCTCCGCACTGGAGTTGGAGAGGTCCCTCTCATGCCAAAGCACCTGAGACTCGAACATCGGTGTGACCATGGACCTGACGATCCTCGCGAGTCCGCAGACGTTCTCGGACATCATCGGGTTACGCTTCTGTGCCATGGTGGAACTTCCGACCTGTTTCTCCCTATCGAACGGTTCTGCAGCCTCCGAGATCTCCGATCTCTGAAGATTCCTGACCTCAGTACCGTATCTCTCCAAAGAGGTGGCGATGTTGGCGATCTCGCAAACGAGTTCGGTGTACCTGTCCCTACCGACGACCTGTGTCGCAGCCGGTTCATATGTAAGACCCAGATCGTCCATTACTGCCTCTTGGATCTTGAAGAAGTTCTTTCCAAGGGCGGCCCCGGTACCGACGGCTCCTGCCATCTTACCCGCACATGCCCTGGGTTTCAGCTGCATGAGCCTCTCCCTGTGCCTGAGCATCTCGGCTACATAACCGGCGATCTTGAAACCGAATGTGATTGGAATGGCGAACTGAGCGTGTGTCCTTCCGATCTCGATGGTGTCGCGCTCGCGCTTGGCAAGTTTAGCCAATGTGACAATGAAAGAATCAACATCCTTCTGGACAATCTCTATCGCAGCTTTGATCTGCAATGCTGTCGCCGTATCCACGATATCGTTGGAAGTGGAACCGTAGTGGACGAATTTGCCCGCCTCGCCCTTGCACTGTTCCGTCATCGCCTTGACCATGGCCATAACATCGTGCCTGGTCTCCAGCTCTATCTCCTTTACCCTCTCGATCTTCGTAACGGAAAGATTCGCGACCCTTGTGATCTCAGCGGCATCCTCCTTGGTAATCGTTCCCAAGGATGCGTGTGCCCTTGCCAAGGCTGCCTCTACATCCATCTGATACTGGAGACGGCTCTCCTCATACCAGATTTGCTTCATGTCCTTTCTTCCGTATCTGTAATCAAGCGGGCAGAGATTGCTCATGGTCGGTGCTAAGCCACTATAATATAAATAGGGTGGGCATGGTGTCTTCGAATTATCGTGTCGAATCACTATCAAACCATGGGTGCCCTGGACATGACATATCCCCTTTTCTCTATTATATAAGAAAGTTTTATAAAGAATCCTCGTATCGGGTTCTTCAGAGTAAGCCGTGACTCTGACACGGTGCAAGCCTAGAACATATGAGTGATTTATTATGACAGATTTGGAGGAAAAGGTTCAAACAGTTGAAGAATCCGAGGAAGTCGTTGTAGAGGAACCTGTCGACGAGACGACCACGACAGAGAACTCTGCAAACCTGGCAGAACTGGAAAAGAAGAGAAGTGCAATCAACGCGGACGCAGAAGAACACAAGCGTCTCAGAGATGATCTG
>JAFSYZ010000197.1 GCA_017455785.1 Candidatus Methanomethylophilaceae archaeon | reverse complement strand
TGCGTGGAGATGGCCAAGGAGGCGTTGACCGTTCCGTTGGATGTCCGTAATCCGGATCCTGTATTGGATAAGCTGGAAGAGGAGCTGTTCATAGCCTTGAACAGCAGCGGACTGGGCCCGATGGGACTGGGAGGTTCATCTACTGTACTGGGCGTCAGGATAAAGAAGGCGTTCTGTCACACAGCCAGTCTTCCGGTGGCCGTCAACATAGGCTGCTGGGCCACCAGGAGGGCTACGGCAAGGATAATGTCGAACGGTATCGTGGAATACATTCAGGGGGGAGAATGATGGTCTTTTTGGAGACCCCGTTGGATGAGAAGACGGTACGTTCCCTTAAGGTCGGTGATGTGGTCTACATCAACGGCCCCGTCATAACCGGAAGGGACGAGGTTCACATCCGTGCACTGAAGAACATCGATGAGGGAAAGGAGAATCCCGAATGTCTCAGGAATGCGGTGCTCTATCATTGCGGGCCGATAATCTCAGGGACCGAAGGGTCGTACGAGGTCGTAGCCGCAGGCCCTACGACAAGTGCCAGGATGAATTCTTTGGAATCAAGGATGATCGAGGAGTTCGGTATCCGTGCCATCATCGGCAAGGGAGGTATGTCCAAGGATGTCGGGGAGACCATGAAGAGATGTGGATGTGTGTATCTTGCCGCCACAGGCGGAGCTGCCGTCACATTGGCTGAAGGATTGGCACGTATCGAAGGGGTCGAATGGTTGGACCTTGGTATGCCCGAAGCGATATGGAAGTTCCGTACAAGCAGACTCGGTCCTCTGATTGTCGCCATGGATTGTAACGGTAACAGTCTATATGAACAGGTGAAGGAAAACCTCAAAAGATAGGCTCACTGACCTGAACGTATGATGATGTCCTTTCCTTTCCTTTTAAGGTAGAGGAATATTCCACCTAGTAAGATCAGTATGACGGCTATGGAACCGCCTATTATGGCCAGTGTATGAGGGAGATCCAATCCGAACCATCCATCCGTCGGGTGCAGTTGTACTTCCCTGATGTCAGTGGTGGTACCCTTTCCGATATAGACGCTGTCGGAATATGTCTCATAACCGGTCATCTCGATGCTGATGGCATACGTTCCGGTAGGGCAATCTTTCACCGTGAAGTAACCTCCGCTGCTGCTGTTCGCCCTCTTCACTATCGAACCGTCGCTGTCCTTGATGGATATGGTAGCTCCATTCAGTGCGACCGGTGTGGACGAATCCGTGATGACTCTTCCGGTTACATCGCCGTATGAGGACGTCAGGATGATCGATTCGTAGTCGTTGCTGATAACATAGTCCTTGCCACCGACGAATGTATCGTCCCCCATCTCGGCCGTGAATCTGTAGCATGCTACACCCGGTGAAACGGTCGGGTCCGCGGTGTGATCGATGAACCTTGTCCAGTTATCGATGGAGTAGGCGTTGACCACGAATGAGATGAAACAATCGGTGATGGTCACCGCCGGTATCTTACTGACATGGAAGTAACCGCCCGTGGCCAATCCGTTGCACTCGTACCTATCGTACGTGCCGGATTCATTGGGGCAGTAAACGGTGATGACGAGATCTTTGTCCTCTGTGAACTTGTTGTTGATCTTGATGTATCCGCTGACTGAAGCATTGGTCGAATCCGATGAAACATCGGGCACCATAGGTATCGCTACCAATGCAAGGATGGTGATAACGATGATCACGGCGGATAATCTTCTCATCACAGACCTCATCGATTCTCTCATTAATAAATAGGGTCCCAAAATGATGTTCCCGCCGCCCGTAAGGCGGCGGGTTTGATTTTAAAATCAGTTGACGTAGTCGAGCCACGCATCGTACTCGGGGACCTTTCCGCGAACGATGTCGGCGAATCTTGCACGGAGCTTTGAGGCGACAGGGCCGATGGTTCCGTCACCGATGGGTCTCTCGTCGACGTATGTGACGGGGGCGACCTCTGCTGCGGTTCCTGTCATCCATACTTCATCAGCGGTGGTGAGCTCTGTCCTGCAGAAATCCGTCTCTTCCACAGTGAAGCCGAGATCCCTTGCGACCTGGACCAGTGAGTTCCTGGTGATTCCCTGGAGGATGCTGTTGGATGGCTTGGGTGTCATGATCTTACCCTGCCTGTAGATGAAGATATTCTCTCCGGTGCATTCTCCGACAAGTCCGTTGGAGTTGAGCATGACGGCCTCGCTGGCTCCCCTTGTGACAGCCTCCCTCTTAGCGAGACAGGATGTGGCGTAGACACCGTTGACCTTCGCTCCTGCGGGTGCGCAGAGGTTGTCAGGCCTGTGCCATGAGGAGACGATGATCTTCGCTCCCTTGTCCGCTCCCTTTCCGAGGTACTCGCCCATGTGGATAGCGGTGATAGCCATCGAGACGGGGACCCCTACGGGGTTCAGTCCGACCTCCTCTCCTGAGAGGAAGATACAGGGCTTGACGTAATCCACGTTCTTGTTCTCCCTGACGGTCTGCTTGATAGCTTCCATGATGTCGTCGAATCCGTACTTCTTTCCGGCGAATTCGAGATCGATGCCCATGAACTTGCATCCGTCCATGAGTCTCTTGACGTGGTCCTTGAGCCTGAAGACTGCGGGGCCCTTGGGCGTCTGATATACACGGATACCCTCGAAGACTCCGGTTCCGTAGTTCAACGCGTGAGAAAGGACGTGAACCTTCGCGTCCTCCCACTTGACCATCTTTCCGTCCAGCCAAATCTTCTCTGTCTTGTCCATTTGTTCACCTTTCTCATGAAAGTGCAACACCTATGGTGTCGTATGGACGTGGTTATCGAGTAGTCCTTAAAATACCTTCTATTCAAAAGGAGGGCACATCTACGAAATACAACAATGTCGATACCGTCTCATGGACACCAGCGGTCATAGGATGGAGATAGTGGGGAGGGATGTTCTGGTCTTTCCAACCGATGTCGAAGGTGCACCGATGGTCGTGCTGAATACTTTCGAGAAC
>JAFSYZ010000196.1 GCA_017455785.1 Candidatus Methanomethylophilaceae archaeon | reverse complement strand
GATCTCACCCTTTGACCACACCGATGGGTCTCATCCTGACTACTTTTCCGGTCAGACCGGAATCACATACCACGGAGACCACACGGCTCACGTCCTTGTAGGCCTGAGGTGCTTCCTCGACAAGTCCCTCATCGGACCCTGCTCTCAGACAGATATCGTTATCGGACATCCTCTCCTTGATGGATTCCGCAGTTATCGATTGCACGGCGGACTTGCGGGACATCATCCTGCCTGCACCGTGACATGAAGAACCGAAGGTCTCCTTCATTGCGCCTTCCTTACCGACGAGGATATATGTGCCAGTACACATGTCCCCTGGTATTATCACAGGCTGTCCGACGAAGCGGTACATCTGCGTGATCTCCTTGTTACCTGCGGCGAACGCCCTTGTCGCTCCTTTCCTGTGGACGAGGACATCCATTCCATGGCCGTCGACATCGTGGCGCTCCATCTTGGCGATGTTGTGCGCTACATCGTACACAACATCCATGCCCATGCTCTCAGCCGATTGACCCATCACGGACTCGAAGGATTCCCTTATCCAATGTGTGATCATCTGACGGTTAGCCCATGCGAAATTGGCCCCGCATGACATCGCTTTGAAGTAATCATCTCCGAGACGTGAGTCCAACGGTGCGCATGCCAACTGTCTGTCGGGAAGTCTGACCGAGTTATCCTTGATGTAGGTCTCCATGCTCTGAAGATAATCGGTGGCAATCTGATGGCCGCATCCTCTGGATCCGCAGTGTACGGTGATTGTGATCTGCCCCTCCTTCAGTCCGAAGACCTTGGCGACATCCTCATCGAAGACCTGGTCCACAACATCGATCTCCAGGAAGTGGTTCCCCGAACCAAGGGATCCCAGCTGCGGTATCCCTCTCTTCCTTGCTTTATCGCTGACCTTGGACGGGTCCGCGGATTCCATCTTTCCGCATTCCTCCGTGACTTCGAGGTCCCTCTCCCAACCGTATCCGTTCTCTACGGCCCAGCGTGAACCGTTCTCCAGGATTTCGTCGATGACCTGCATGTTCACTCTCGTCAATCCCTTGGAGCCCAATCCTGACGGTACGTTCTTGTACAGGGCATCCATCAGTTCGCCGGTCCTACCTTCGATATCCTTGAGGGTCAGATCGGTTCTGATGGTACGTACGCCGCAGTTGATGTCGAAACCTATCCCTCCAGGCGATATGGATCCGGAATTGGCATCCACCGCTGCCACTCCGCCTATGGGGAAACCGTATCCGAAGTGCATATCCGGCATGGCCATCGCCTTACCGACGATACCAGGGAGGCATGCCACGTTGGCGATCTGCTGCGGTGAATTGTCGCTCATTATCGCTTTGAGCATCTCGTCATCGGTGTAGATGACGGCACTAGTGGTCATGTCCTTCATGTAATCCGAGGGGATCTCCCATCTGTTGTCATCGATCCTGTCGAGTTTCCCGTTCCATGCCATCTGTCCATCACCAAAAATCGTAAGAAGAAGTGGGGCCGGGACCGAGATTTGAACACGAGTCAAGGGATCCACAATCCCCTAGGATAACCAAGCTACCCTACCCCGGCCATGCTTCGAGACGCTTGATTACGTAGTCATAAATAAACATTGGTGCCGAATCCACTAACATGCATTGCTGTTACGACATGGCAGAAGAGGGGTAATGGGATGATGATATCGATGGAACGATGTTTCGATGATAGATCTGCATTCGAGTATCATATCCTGTTCCCGAACCCTGTTTGTGTTCAGAAGCAATCAGGATTTCATTCTGCTAACTGTCGAATACGGTTCAGTTTGATACGATAATGTTATTATATTACCATTCGAAGAATGAATTTAAGAATCGTTGGGTGTACACCACTATTTAAAGACTATCTTGGCAAAATGATGAAATTGGCAATATAATCCAACTATTGACGCTAATAATGAATATTAGTTTCTATAAAACTTGAATTATTGAAACATTGTTCAATAAGAAAAATTTCCTCTGATAATCTTTTTATTATCAATCGTTAAATTTGATAACGAGCAGCAAAACTGCATGGAGGAAACTAGATGAATGAGATGACTTGTGCAAGGCGCGCACTGGCAGCTGTTACTGGCGGACGCGTCGATTATGTGCCACCGGCGAACCCCTTGGCACAGACCACGAAAGACCTTATGGAATTCTGCGGAGCATCATGGCCGAAAGCACATAGGGATGCGAAGATGATGGCAGACCTAGCAGCAGCACCTTATGAGGTATGCGGAATAGAGGCTGCAAGGCCGCAGTTCGATATATCTCTCGAGGCAGAGGTGTTGGGATGCAAGTTGGATTGGAATAAGCCCGACAGACCGCCGGTCACAGGACCTGCATACACGAATCCCAAGGACATCACATGGGATGACAACTTCTACAAGAAGGACAGGGCTGCCGTTGTGCTGGAAGCAATCAGCATCATCCGCGAGAGGTACTCCGGAGAACTGCCGATCATACCTGTCATCACCGCACCTTTCACAGTAGCGGGACATATCATGGGTGTCGAGAAACTGGTCATGATGACCGTCACCGATCCCGAGAAGGCACACGAGGCGATCGCAGCAGCGACGGACTTCTGTATCGACTACGGAAGACAGATGGTGGCTCACGGAGCGCACATCCTGTTCCCCGCGGACCCGTCGGCATCGGGAGACCTGATCTCACCCGAGACGTACAAGGAGTACGTCCTGCCCTACCACCAGAAGTTCGCAAGGGCCGTCAGTGCGCCCAAGATCCTGCACATGTGCGGACACACCGAGAAACTGCTCCCGCTGATCAAGAAGAGCGGAATGGACTGCTTCTCATTCGACGCACCCCCGGCATGGT
>JAFSYZ010000195.1 GCA_017455785.1 Candidatus Methanomethylophilaceae archaeon | reverse complement strand
GTTCCTGTGCCACGGATTCGGATCGGACCCCATCATCACGGGTATCGACATCTGGAACGTGTTCGTTGATGCGATCATCAACATCCTCGCCGCATTCATCGGTGCGATGGTCGCAGTCGCGATCTTCCTCGTGGCGGTTCTGAAGAGCTGAAACAGACCCCTGTCGGGGTCTTTTAAATCATTTTACTGTTTCGTTGCAGGAGTTATTATCTCATCGATGATGAACTTCGCCGTCTTGTCGATGTCGTCGAATTTCACGTTCTTGGGAAGTTCCACGCCGAATGCCTTCTTCGCCTTGGCGATGAGTTCGTCGGTGTATGTCAAGATACCACCCTTCACGCTCTCGACACCGTCATGGTAGATTGATTCCGAATTGACCTTCCTCATGTCGTCGAGAGAGAATTCCGATTCATCGAAGTATGCCGACATCCTGTCCTTTGTACCGTCCAGGATGACCGGATATCCACCCAATTCACCGAACGCTCCGGGGATGTGCAGCTTGACCTTCTTACCGTCCTTCGTTGAATCGAGGATGCCTTTAATGATGTCGAAATTACTGGATGCGTTCATCATGTTGCGTTTGGCGTCCGTAGGCATCGGAATACTGCATCTCGAGAACACGGCATCGTAATCGACGTCGATGATCTTGCCGTTGTACTTGGCGACTATGAGCTGCTTCACGCCCTCGGTCTGACCCTCCTTGCTTATCACGACATCGTGGAAGTGCGATACCGCATAAGTGATGTCGATGTTCCAGTAATCCTCTATACCTTTGATTTCCGCGATGGCATACTTTATCCTCGGGATCAGATGATTGATGTTGCCACTTCCGAAATCGGGGTATGTCCTGCCGGCGGATTTCATCCACGGGATGACTGCGTCGGAATATGACGTGTTGATAACTATCGCTTCGCTTCCCGCCTCATCGACCGCTTCCATGATGTTCTTGACGAACTTAATCGACAAGGGAGTCCAGATGCCGTAGGCACGGACGTTCTTCCAGGAGATGCTGCCGTATTTCAGACCGGGGTATGCCCTGCTGCTGTTGACGATTATGTCGGGATCGTTCTTCCTGATGCATTTCGCGATCGTTCCGATATCGTTCAGATCCACGTCCGATTCAATGGAGATCGGTGTCCTGTTCTGTCCCCTGATCAACGATGCTATCCTGACTATGTTGACATCCTGCTCCATCTTGTCGTGGTTACGACCGACGACGACGATCTCAATGTCCTTCCTTCCCGTTGACATAAGATAATCCATCAGATAATTCCCGACACTGCCTAGACCGATGATCATTATCTTGATCCTGTCTTTCTTCTCCCTTATCCTCTGAAGCTTGATGTTGAGTTCATTCATCGTCGTCACCTATCGATCTTCTGTAATCATTCACCGTATTGCAATTGACCCATTTCGTCAATGGAATGAGGTCCATATCATCATGTGCCAGCGCACTGAAGTATCTGTTGATGAAGATGAGATTCGTGTCCTTCTTCCCATCCTCGTCGATCCCGTCGATTATTGATTTCAATCTTGCCATGTCCCTGAATTTCCAGACCTGCCCTGAATTGTAGATGGACCTGAAGGGCTCGTCTATCTTCAATAGCTTATGATCGGTATCGTAGACATACTTCGGCCTGTCATCGCTGTCGAAGTAGAACACCACCGATTCGTCGGACCTGATGGTCCTGAGATTGTACGTGATCACGTCCTTTTTGGATTCAAAGACTTTATCGAGATCCTTCTTCGCCAGGGCCAGATCGCCTTCGGCGAATGTTATCTCATCCGGATTGCATTTCATCGCTTCCTGCAATCCCAGAAGGAGACTGTATCCCGAACCGTAATCGGCATACCTGTCGTTCAGGACCATGGTCGTCCTGTCCCTGAAATCCCCGAACGACTGGTCTATCGATTTCACGAGATCGTCATACCTGTGCCCGCCGACGATTATGAATCTGTCGTAGCCGTCATTCATTGAAAGTAATCTGTAAAGCAGGGTGTCCTCCACTCCGCCCTCGGTGTAGATGCATTTCAGACAGTCCTTTCCGATGGACTTGCTGAATCTCGTCGAGGAACCGGCGACGGTTATCACCAATACCTTCAATTCTTCAACTCCTTGATTATCGACCTGATGCCGTCCTTCAGCGACACCCTGGACTTCCATCCGGTCGCCTCCTCGATCTTCTCGGTGTTCAGCAATCTCCTCTCGGGATCCGATGCACGGAACCCTTCGAACCTGATCACGGGATCCTTTATCCCGAGTTCATCGGCACACAGTTTCACCAGATCGAGGATATGGATCTCGTCCTTCGTTCCGACGTTGTAGATGGTACCGTCCAATGCGCTGGGCGTGTCCATGAGACAGAGGACCGCGGAACAGCTGTCCTCGTTATCCAGGAAGGTCCTGTATGTCCTCTTGGAATTCTCCAGGAGCGTGACTGAACCGTCCTTCATCAATGAAGTGATGATATGCGGCAGGATGTGCTTGGGATACAGCTCGTTCTTGCTGTAGACGTTGGCGAAACGGATGGAACATCCCTTGATCTGCCCCTTATCGACCGCGTCCTTCATGAAAAATTCTGTAAGCAATTTGCCTACAGCATAGCTTGTCCTCTGACTGTGCTCCGCATTGGCCAGCATTAGGAAGTCCGACTCGCGTACCCCTCCTTCCTTGTAGGAATTCATCGAATAGACCTCCGAAGTGGAACAGTTGATGTAGATGTCGGCACCGACCTCTATGGCCTGGTCGAGGAACTTCTTCATCCCCATGACATTGGTCTCATACGTCCTGTCGATGTGGTAGAAATGCTCCGTATGGACGACCGCTGCGCAGTTGACGTAGATCAGACTGTCATAGTCCTTCTTCATCGAGATGACCTGCGCACGCAGGTCATCCATCTTCGCATCATCGCTGATGTCATACTCATAGAACGTGAACAGCTTGTTGTCCAGGATGTCCTTCACCGTATCCAGTGAGGATGCGAAGAAAT
>JAFSYZ010000194.1 GCA_017455785.1 Candidatus Methanomethylophilaceae archaeon | reverse complement strand
TGCCAGGAAGCTGATGTCCATCGAGTTCACTAAATTCGGAAAATACTTCTTGGGATTCATCGAACTGGCTTGTTACATCATATCAGTAGCGATGATCGTATCATGGTCATGGGTCAACACCGGACATCTGGAGGGCCACCTCTCCCAGGGCTGGTATGAATTGTTGATCTCCTTCCTGCTGTTCATCGCCGCTGTGCTCACATGCAGTTCATGCACATGCCTGGCATTCGATGTCTCCGACCGTCCGATACTGAAGAAGGTAGATTCTTTCCTGGCCACCGGTTCCCTGGTACTCTATCTGAGCAACTATTATCAGATCTACTTCGTCATGAAGGCGATGAAGGGCGAGACGTTGGAGGAACAGATACTTCCGATCACGATCTTCGTGGTGGTCAGTTTCATCATCGTCTACATCGGAGGAAAGATCATAATAAAACTCGGAAGGAAACTGAAATCCGCGATGATCGTCACACCTGAGACAGAATGATCCTTCGATAATTGCAAGATCGAATGCGAAGGTTATCCTATGAAGGGGGCACATAGTCTGTATTCTTGAGGCAATCAGTCATCGCATAGACATGATTGCCGAACACAGATTGCCCTTTCGAAAGCTTTATCTGTCCAGGTCCTCCTATTTCGAAAGGGGGAAAGGAATATGGCTCCGACGGAAAGACGATTACTGGCATTGTTCGCAGTCATCACATTGGTTGTATGCGGCTCCGTCATCATGGTGTCCGACGAATCCGATGCGGATGACACCATTCCGGAGACGAGGGAGATCGATTTCTATAAAGCGGACGCAGAAACGCCGACGAAGATAACTCTGAGATACTACGACGATATGCCGAATGTCCCGTACATCGGAGTGTGCCAGTTGTACAGAATCTATCAGGATAAAGATATGACCCTGACAGCCGAGGGCGGGAAGTACACCTTGACCAACGAGAATGGATCGGCGGTAGTCGATCTCGAGGAAGGCATCGTCTACAGTGATGATTACAGAGAATTCGCCAAACTTTCCTTGGGGAAGGCCGCAGATAATCCTGCCTTCCTCAAAGAAGTCAGCGTAGACACAGAAGGATCCACCGCTGCAACCATAAGATATTCAGACTACGGGGTCAAAGCATACTACGATGACGGGGACATCTACATGCCCCTATCCATAGCAGCAGACCTGTTCATGGGCGGAACTGGATTCATGATAATGTACGTGCCCGGCAACGGGGGTGTCGCTACTGCCGCCGCCCATATGATCAACCTTCTCCATGCAATGCAAGGTCAGTTGATAACCCCTGCATACAGGGCAGGGATCGATTCATTGGCGGAAAGCGAGCGCACCGCAGACATGGCCGAGTTCTCCTACAAGAACCTCTGTTTGTATCTGGACAACTTCTACGGCAAGGTCAGTTCATCCGTTCTCGGAGAACAGATGAGGACGAAGACACTCGATGAGATCCTCACCACCTCCAACGATAAGAACCTGATCCAGATAAAGGAATGGCTGAATTCGACATCGTACGCCCAATATGTGGCGGGAATCATCGGCCTGGAGGCATATCTCTACGATGGCGGTCACACCCAACTTGATGCTGTGGTCAGAATTTTGAACAATAAGGAGACACATCCCGAGATGGCCGCAGCCATAGAAACCGAACTGGAGAAGGTGCAGCTGCCGGAGCATCCTGACCGGACTCAAAAGACAGAAGGTGTCAGCAAGGCGAGGGCCGAGACATGGTCCGATGCCATCGTCATCGGAAAGAACTCCAGAGGTGAAGAGGACACATACTACTCCAAGGGCGATACCGCCGTCTTTTCCTTCAATTGCTTCGAAACCGATATGGAAGGATGGAAAGAGTGGACTCCGGGGAATCCCTATCCCGACGACTCCATAAGTCATTTCGTGACGGCCCTCGACATGGCCAAGGCCGATCCGGCCATCAGGAACTTCGTCATAGACCTGTCTGCCAACAGCGGAGGATATGTCGCTGTTGTGCTGTACATGCTGGGAGTCATCACCGGCGATTACGTTGATATGCGCGAAATGGATGTCCAGACCGGAGCCATCAAGATCACACGTGTCCTGATCGATACCAATCTGGACGGTGAATGCAATGAAGCGGACCTCGGGAAGAAGTATGACTTCGATTTCGCCATGCTCACGACAGGCCTGTCGTTCTCCAGCGGTAACATGCTGCCGGTGTATGCGAAGGATGAAGGGATAATGATCATCGGAGAGAGGTCTGGAGGGGGCATCTGTTCACTGATGTTAGGAAGCACATCCGATGGATTCATATCATCCTGCTCCTCATATTCGGCCGCTGCTACCAAAAGCGGTGCGGATGTAGAGGCCGGTGCCGCTCCTGACAAGGTGCTGATAGACTCATCGACCACGGATTATTCCGTACTCTACGACATCGATGAGATCAGCAGATCGATGAACGATTTCTACAGGAAATCAGATGACGACTCCGGTTATGATGCCGTCGTCATAGGGGCCGTGGCGATCGCGATCATAGCTTTAGCAATCCTCATCGGGTTCGTCGCACGCAGGGACCGATAAGTCATTTCAACAGCAGGTCGGGCCGCGTCCGATGATCCGAAGCGCGGTCAGACCCCCGCTCTTTTCTGAATCTTGCAATTATCCCTCATACCCTTGAGAATTGCCGAACACAGTTCCCCAGAGAAAAGACATCAGTCATTAACGCGATTATGGGATGAGATTGAATCTACGGATGACCGGTCGGGACCCATACGAACTACAAATCCATATTGACAGACTCACCGAGTTCACAACGATTAAGGCGCACTCATGTAAAGGGGATCACACGATCAGATGGAGAAGGATCATGCCGTCTTTTCTTCACGTCCGGTCCAACGGCTCATGATGTCCTTGATGGAATCCATACGGCCGAACCAGCTGTCCTCGTTGTTATCCACCCTGTCGGGATCGAACCTTCCGGTGTAATACACCAGCAATGCCAGCATCACTATGCCTAACAGGACGTTCATACCCACCTCCACATACACGACGTTCATGATTGTCGTACCGAAAAGGGAAAGGACCCCCAGTCTCAGGAAGCCCATACCTATGTAGACAGGTGCGGAGATGTGCGATTTTCTGACCACCTGCAGCATATTGGAGCATGTCCTGCTGACCAGATAGAACGGTATCAGCAGTGCATATGTCCTTGTAGCAGTCAACAGCAGCTCCTTGTCATCGATCTGCTTGTTGCCTATGAATATGGAATTGATGGGGTCCGCGAATATCAGCATCACGATCATGGCCACTATCGAAAGAGCCAGCGTAAGCGTCACGGTGTATTTTATCGAGCTTCTCATCACATCCACGTTATGTGCACCGGCCTGTGCCGAACATACAGGCGTGGAACCCGCGGATATTGAATCGGGTATCATCGTCATCAGATACGGGAAGGAGAAACCGATACTGGTGACCGCCACTGCCAGACTCCCGGTATTAACGGATATGATAAGTGTCTGGACAAGGATGATGATCCCTCCGAGGAGCTCCTCCAGAGCCTTTGGACCGCCTACGGTGAGGATCTCCTTCATAGGAGCGGAAGAAGGGATGGCGAACCTCAGTTTGAAGTGGTACTTCCCCCTGCCGAACATGTAGTAGGACAAAGCCGTGGAGACGGCCGAACCTATGACCGTTGCAAGCGAAGCGCCCATTATGCCCCACCCGAACTGTTTGATGAAGATCGGTGTCAATATGGCGTTGACAGGAACACTGACCAATGCGCAGAATGTCATGACCTTCATCGCTCCCTCGGCCTTGAACAGACTGCCGATGACACCGGACAGGATGATGAACGGACACCCCAATGTCAACGGTATGATGTAGTCCATCGATAACCGTGATATCACCTCGCCCTGTACCTCGGTAACCGGCTCCACGGCGACGATCATGAATATGGCGGTCGGGATGGAAATCAGAATGGAGAGGAACAGCGATGCCGTGGCCAGTTCCTGCGACCTCTCGAAATTCCTCTTACCGAGTGTGTATGATATACATACGCAAGCACCGGTACCGATACCGACACCTATCGCGGCCACCACCGAGTAGATGGACGATACCGTTGAAACAGCTGACATGGCATCCAGGCTTATATCGGAGATCCAGATCTTGTCCAGGAAGGCGTTCACCTTCGTGGCGATGAAGGTCATGCTGACGATGATGGACATGGTGATGATGGCATACCTCGGGTCGTCGATCATCTTGTCCAGATTAGCGTTGTTATCCAGTCTCCCTTCCTTGACCATCTTCCCGGTGAGCTGGTTGAACCTATCGATGATCTTCGAGAGGCCCATATCATCTGGAAGCTTGAATTTCGACAGGAGTTTCTCGATGTTTATCTCATAACTCGCGATGCACTGCTCGATGTTGACCATCCAGGCTATGATGGCGCCTATCGTGAACAGGATATGCAGCAAGGCTATGGGAATGGAATTGTCATGCAGGAATCCAGGACTGATGATGTACGCCAGGATCATCGCGGTCACGGTGACGATGAAGATCATTACACCTCTCTTCTTCTGTCCGCATATTATACAGCCTATCCCGGGAATGAAGATCGACAGTATCACCGCCATTCTCTTCAGCATGGAATGCGAGGTGAGACTGTCCAGTATCTCCAGGACGACCTTCTGAGGAGCGATAGGCAGCTCACCTTTCATGATGCATGTATCGTCGGATGCGGTATAACGGTTTTCCCATATCTCTTATGACAGATGTGAAAGAAGGTGTCCTTCTGCATGAAGAGCTGGCCGAAATAATGGCTGCCAGTGATAAGTGCTATTCAAAAAAATAGATTTGACAGTCCGCCCCTGTCAACCTGAAGACGAAGATAGACCTCACAGCCAACATGCCTGTTGAAGGCACATACCCGATAGACACCAGACCCCCGATGGAGACGAGGGCGCTCTCCATAGAACCGACCGTGAGGGTCCTGGGTCTGCTCAGGATCGATGCCTACTTCGATGCGGCCCTTTGGGACTATGCGGAGAAGAACGGCATCAAGATCGAGGGCCTGAAGAGACCCAAGCACGACATCTACGACAAGGATTAAGATGATCGTCTGATTAAGTAAAACATAAAAAGAGAAAGGTTTGGAAGATGTTTGGCCGTCCGCTTCCTATGAAGCGGACGGCACTCCTGTTCAGGCTATCTTCAGGTAGTCCAGTGTGGTCTCGTGCCACATGCACTGGTAGGTTTTGTCGCTCCAGTATTTGTAACTG
>JAFSYZ010000040.1 GCA_017455785.1 Candidatus Methanomethylophilaceae archaeon | reverse complement strand
TCATCCACGTTGCGTGTTGAGAGAGTTATTCCAGAAAATGACGTCCTTCACAGGCCCGGGGACCGCACTGCAGGAGATACTGTACGGTTTCATCATGGCACTCATATTCGTTTACGGAGTGAGGTTCGGTGTTCTGGAATTCAAGGATGCGGCATCGTTCTCCTTGGCCGTCATAGGGATGTGCGTCACATGGGGGATCATCGACGGGATCATATTCTACTACATCTGGGTATTGGATTCAAGGCGTCAGACCAAACTGATAGCCAACGAATACAAACTCGACCGTGAGACCAGGATCAACATGCTCATGGACGACTTCGCGGGTACACCGATGGACGTGATCACGGATGAGGATAAGAGAGCGATATGCGACTATATGCTGGATAAGAAGGTCCAGTCCGAAGAGGAGCATAATGAGGACCGTAAGGCCATGTTCCTCAACTCCGTCGGATGTGCGTTCTTCGGATCCATCCCGGTGATCCCGATACTCCTTCCGCTCCTCTTCTTCGACGACTACCTGAAAGCATTGGAGATCTCGTGTTACATCTCATCCGCTCTGCTGTTCCTTCTGGGATACAAAATGGCGCGTTACCTTGGCACCAACCGTCTCGTCACAGGGTTGGTCCTGGCCGGGATATCCCTGGGTATATCCATCATATCGGTGTTCACCGGCGGATGATCAATGCGTAGGCGGCATCTTACCGATGATGCCCCTGGACCTCATCTTATCTTTCTTAGGCCCTGACATCACCATTAGGACCATGGGGGCCCTGGATGCATCCAGCATCCTCCTATGGATTATGGATACGATCAGGAGCGTGACCATCGATGCAACGACAACGGTCATGAGGTAGATGTAGGGGACCGAGTCCCCTATGTTACCTCCGGCGGTATTGATCTCGTAGGTAAGCCATGCACATAAGGCTATGCCGGATGCGTACAGCACCTTGCCGACATCACTCCTGTCCATCCTCTACCTCGTCGACGATCGGGATCGGCTGGAGCGCGGTGATCTTGTCACCGTTACGCATGTCCATGATCTTCACGCCTGCGGCGTTACGTCCTGTCACACGTATCTCACTGACCGGGATACGGATCATCTTGCCCTGTTTGCTGGTGATCAGCAGATCGTCCGTCGGGGTGACCTTCTTGACGGCGACGACACATCCGTTCCTGTCGGTGGTCTTGATGGTGATGACACCTTTGCTTCCGCGATGGGTCTTACGGTACTCGTTGACGACGGATATCTTACCGAATCCGTTCTCGGATACGGATAATATCATATCATCAGGACCGACGACGGTCATTCCGACCACCACATCGCCATCGGAGAGGGTTATTCCCTTGACACCCATGGTATCCCTTCCGGTCGAACGTACCTCGGAACTGTCGAACCTTGCGGCCTGACCGTCCTTTGTCGCTATCACGAGTTCACATCCCTCGTCGGCGATTCCCGTATCGATCAGTTCATCGCCCTCATCCAGCTTGATCGCTTTGATACCTTTGCTCCTGACATTGCCGTAGGCGCCCAGGTTGGTCTTCTTGACCAGACCGTTCCTGGTGCAGAACACTATCGCTTTATCGTCAGTGAACTCGTCCACGCTCAGGATGTTGACGACCTTCTCATCATCCTGCAGGTCAGAGAGGATGTTCACAATCGGCTTGCCCTTTGACTGTCTGCTGCCCTCGGGGATCCTGTATCCCTTCAGCCAATGCATGCGCCCGGTGTCCGTAACGAACATGATGTAGTTATGCGAGCAGGTGACGAACATGTTGGCCACGTCGTCCTCCTCCTTCGTCTGCATTCCGATAAGGCCTACGCCTCCGCGTCCCTGCTGCTTGTAAGTCCTCAGCGGGATGCGCTTGATGTAATTGTCCTTGGTGATGGTGATCACTACATCCTCCCTGGGGATGAGATCCTCCTCATCACTGTCGATGGCATTGGGATCAATCTCGGTACGGCGCTCGTCGCCGTAGCTCTCCTTCATCTCGGTGAGTTCGTCCTTGATGATGTTTAGGACCCTCGCCTCGTGGTCCAGGATGTCCTGCAGATCGATCATAAGTCTCTTCAGGTCATCGTACTCACCTTTGACGGCGTCTATCTCCAGACCTGTGAGCTTCTGCAGCCTGAGATCGAGGATGGCCTTCGCCTGTTCCTCATCTATCGACAGGAGCTCCTGCAGTCCGATCGATGCCTCCTCGGCGTTCTTGGATGCACGGATCAACTCTATGGTCTCGTCCATCCTGTTGATGGCCGCCATCAATCCTTCCAGGATGTGATACCTCTTCTTAGCTACATTCAGATCGAACTGCGTCCTGCGCTTGACGACATCCTTCCTGTGGTTGATGTACTGGACGATGAGGTCCTTAAGTGTGAGCAGCACGGGTTTGTTGTTCACCAATGCCAGATTGATGACACCGAATGTTATCTCCATCTGCGTGTGTTTGAACAGGTTCTCCAGCACCACGGATTCGATGGCATCCTTGTGCACCTCGATGACGATACGCATACCGTCCTTGTCCGATTCATCGTTGACGTTCGTGATCCCTTCGATCTCCTTGTTCTTCACGCAATCCGCGATCTGACCGATCAGCCTCTCCTTGTTGACCTGATAGGGTATCTCATCGACTATGATCATCACTTTACCGTTGGACTTCTCCTCGTAGTGGGTCTTCGATCTGACCCTTATCTTCCCGCGTCCCGTGTTGTATGCGGACATTATGCCACCGAGACCGTAGATTGTACCTCCGGTGGGGAAATCGGGACCCTTCACGAACTGCATCAGGTCGACGGTCTCCGCATCCGGGTTATCGATGGTGTAGTTGATCGCATCCACTACCTCCGAAAGGTTATGGGGAGGCATGTTGGTGGCCATACCAACGGCGATACCGGATGAACCGTTGACCAGCAGGTTGGGGAACTTGGACGGGAGTACGACGGGCTCCTTCAGAGTTCCGTCGAAGTTGTCCATCATGTCCACCGTCTCCTTGTCAAGGTCGGCCAGCAGATCGGCTGACAGTTTGGTGAGACGCGCCTCTGTGTAACGCATGGCTGCGGCCGGGTCACCGTCTACCGAACCGAAGTTACCCTGACCGTCCACCAGCGGATATCTGAGTGAGAAGGGCTGCGCCAGCCTCACCATCGCATCGTATGCGGCACTGTCTCCGTGCGGGTGGTACTTACCCAACACTTCTCCGACGATCCTTGCGGACTTCTTGTGCGGCCTGTTGTAAGGCACACCGAGGTCGTTCATGGCGTAGAGGATCC
Organism: Candidatus Methanomethylophilaceae archaeon; assembly: GCA_017455785.1. Lineage (GTDB taxonomy): Archaea > Thermoplasmatota > Thermoplasmata > Methanomassiliicoccales > Methanomethylophilaceae > Methanarcanum. The sequence continues at coordinate 1,445 of JAFSYZ010000040.1, read as the reverse complement.
TTCTGTGGACCGGCTTCAGTCCATCCCTCACATCGGGGAGTGCACGGCCCACTATGACACTCATGGAGTAATCGATGTACGAACGTGACATCTCGCTCTCGATGGGCTGCATTATCAGGTTGTCCCTGACAGGTGTATCGTTCTCGTATTCCTCTGCCATGCTATCACACATCCAGGTTCACTACCTCGTGGGAGTGCTCCACTATGTATTCCCTCCTGGGCTCCACTGCGTCGCCCATGAGGACGGAGAACAACTGGTCCGCCAGCTGTGCATCCGTTATCTCGATCTTCTTCATCAGCCTCCTCTCCGGGTCCATGGTGGTCTCCCACAGCTGGTGGGGATTCATCTCTCCCAGACCCTTGTACCTGCTGATGTTGCATCCCTGCCCCAACTGTTCGACGGCCGCATTGAGCTCGTTGTCGTTGTAGGCGTAGATCTCCTTCTTACCCTTGGCGATCCTGTACAGCGGGGGCATCGCCAGGAACACATGTCCCGCCTCTATGAGAGGCCTCATCTGCCTGTAGAACAGCGTAAGCAGCAGTGTGGCGATATGGGCACCGTCCACATCCGCATCGGTCATGATTATAATCCTTCCGTATCTCACCTTCGAGACATCGAAGTCGTTACCGACACCTCCGCCGATAGCGGTGGCGAGGTTCTTGATCTCCTCGGACTCCAGGATCCTGTCAGGCCTGACCTTCTCCACATTCAGGATCTTACCGCGTATCGGAAGGATAGCTTGGAACATCCTGTCCCTGCCCTGTTTGGCGGAACCTCCTGCCGAGTCTCCCTCCACGATGTACAGTTCGCACTTCGTGGGGTCCTTCTCGGTACAGTCCGCCAGTTTCCCGGGCAGTGAGTTGGAGTCGAACACGCTCTTCCTCCTAGCGGTCTCCTTGGCCTTCCTAGCGGCCTCTCTGGCGATGGCCGCATCCACCGACCTCCTTACGATGATCTCCCCGACCTTCGGGTTCTCCAGGAGGAATTCGGACAGGTTCTTGGTCATGAAGCTGGTGACGGCCGTCTGTGCGATGCTGTTACCCAACTTCGATTTCGTCTGCCCCTCGAACTGCGGCTCCGGGATCTTGATACTGACAACGGCGGTCAGTCCCTCGCGGATATCCGATCCCTCGAACGATATGCCCTTGGCGACCGGCTTGTCCTTGGCGAAATCGTTGAAACACTTGGTCAGCGCGGTCTTGAACCCGGACAGGTGCGTTCCTCCCTCGGGAGTGCTTATGGTGTTGACGAACGACACTATGCTCTCGGAGTAATCGCCGGTCCACTGCATCGCGATATCGATATCGATCTGGTTATCCCCCGATGCATCCTTGTAGTCGTACTTACCGTGAAGGTATATGGGATTGGGATGGATGGGCGTCCTCGTGTTGTTCAGAAACGTGACGAACTCCGAAACACCTCCGTCATAGTGGAAGGTCTCCTT
>JAFSYZ010000193.1 GCA_017455785.1 Candidatus Methanomethylophilaceae archaeon | reverse complement strand
GTTCGCGTTCATCATGATGGACCATCTACGCAGGTTCGAGGAGGAGAACTCCGATATACTGCAGAAGATAGATGATTTCGAGGATATCAGGAACAATGTTGATTCGCTGATAGCGAGGAAGCGTGACGTCTCGATAGAACGCCTTGATTCCATGCTCCGTTATGAGATGCGTCATCTGACAGAATCGAAGATGGTGGACGAGATCTCACGTATCGCCAACAGCAAGCGCAGATGGTCGGTGAACAAGTTCCTGAACAGGTTCGGTTCGGATGTATTCAGGTCTGTTCGCGTTTGGATGATGACGCCCGATGCCGTTTCCGAACTGCTGCCTTTAGAGATGGGCCTGTTCGATCTGGTGGTGTTCGATGAGGCTTCGCAGATGTACGTGGAGAAGGGCATGCCGTCCATATACAGAGGGAAGAAGGTAGTCGTCGCAGGAGACCACATGCAACTGAGACCCTCCAGCCTGGGTTCGGGAAGGGTCAGCTTCGATGACGACACGGTGGACGAGGACAGTCTTCTGGACCTTGCACGCAGGAGATACGACTCTGTGCTCTTGAACTTCCACTACCGTTCGAGATACGAGGAACTGATAGCCTTCTCCAACTACGCGTTCTACGGCGGGAGACTGTACGTGTCACCGAATGTGGATGTGCCCCGTATGCCGCCCATAGAGACACACCTTATGGAAGGTGCCAGATGGGAGGGTAAGACCAACCGTAGGGAGGCGGAGTACATCGTCGGACTGCTGAAGGATATCCTTGAACAGAAGGATGAGGATGATTCCGTCGGTCTGATAACATTCAACATACCGCAGAGGGACCTGATCTACGACCTCATCGAGGAGGAATGTTCTAAGGACGATAACTTCGACAGGTTGATAACGAAGGAGATGTCCCGTGAGCGTAACGGGGAGGACATCGGTCTTTTCCTGAAGAACATCGAGTCCGTACAGGGGGACGAGAGGGACATAATCATCTTCTCCATAGGTTATGCGAAGAACGACGAGGGAAGGATACCCAGGATGTTCGGTTGGCTCAACAATGAGGGCGGCGAGAACCGTCTGAATGTAGCGATAAGCCGCGCGAGGAAGAAGATCCACATCGTCACATCGTTCCTGCCGGAGGAGCTGGATGTCTCCGATTCCAAGAACAATGGTCCGAGGCTCCTGAAGAGGTATCTGGAGTATGCGTTCGCGGTCAGCGGCCGTGATGATGGTAAGATAGTGAATATCTTGAATTCATTCGTGACCAAGGAGAGTATGCCTGTTGACACTTCGAGCGTGTTCAACGGTCAGATCTGCGAAGCTCTCAAAGCGAGAGGATATGACGCCGAGGCAGATTTCGGTATCGGGGGGTACAGCATAGACGTCGCCGTCAGGAAGGGCGACAGATATGTGCTCGGTATAGAATGCGACAACTCCCTGTATGCCGGAGCGATATCAACAAGGGAGAGGGACTACCACAGACAGAAGTACTTCGAGTCCAGAGGCTGGAAGGTACGCAGGGTCTGGAGCAACAAATGGTGGAACGATCCGTCGAAGGAGACGGACGAGATCGTGAGACTGTTGGAAGAGATTGAATAATAACAACACAATCCGCCATCCATGACCATAGAGGTAGGGGACAAGGCCCCTGATTTCACGCTCAAGGACACCGAAGGTAACGATGTCAACCTTTATTCCGAACTTAAGAAGGGTCCGGTACTGATCAACTTCTACATCGGGGATTTCGGTATCAATTGTACGACATACATGAGCAAGTTCATCGAGAGATACGACCTGATATCTGGACAGGGCGTCAGGATGTTTGCCGTCAACGACAACAGTCTCGACAGCCACAAGATGTTCAGGGACCGTATGGGTGCCCCTTATCCGATGCTGTTCGATGACGGGAAGAAGGTCGCGAAGGAGTACGGAGCGATCGTCGGTCCGGGACATATGGTGTCCGGATTCACCAACCGTGAGTTCTTCCTGGTGGATACTGAGGGTACCGTTAGATACGTGTGGAGGTCCCCGGTACCCAAGGTGTTACCGGAATTGGATGAGATTGCTGAAGGGATCAAAAAGGCACTGTGAGTCGATAGCATGATGGTAACAACTACAGAGAGGATACCCGGGAAGGAATACGAGATACTTGGGTTGGTCAAGGGCAACATGATCCAATCCAAGAACATAGGTAAGGACATCGGACAGGGATTGAAGTCCATAGTCGGCGGTGAGCTCAAATGGTATACCCAGATGATGAGCGAGGCCAGGGACAAGGCGACACAGAGGATGGTGGAGGAGGCCCAGGCGATGGGTGCTGATGCTGTAGTCTCGGTGAGATATACAACATCATCCGTCATGCAGGGCGCAGCAGAGATCCTGGCGTTCGGTACCGCGGTGAAGTTCGTTTAAACCTTGTTTTCAAGCAGGATGCCGGTGACGTCCAACGTCCCGGAATCCTTGCTCATCTTCTTCTCGTAAGATTCGATGACCAATCTCTTTTTGAACATGGGAGAATCGAGGGTCATCGATTCGTATTCCCCTCCCTCGCCCATTATGCTAACACCGTACTTCTCATTAAGTGCCAGCAGTTCCTTTTTAGTGTCCATGTCCAAGTGTCTTCCGAGCCATTTCTCGTCCAGGCCTTCGGCGAAGACTCCCACGATGATCGCATCGATTCCGGCGGATACCATCTCGTCGTACGACATGCTCTGGTCCTTCCTCCAGAGTGGTGCCACCATCACAAGATCCAGATCACCTATAATGACGTTCATCCTGTCCCATTGGTAGTCTGACCATAATGCACCGACGACAACACCGTCTATGTCCAATCCTTCCAGGGCATCCTTCAGCGCATCCATGTCACCGTTCTCTGTGCCGTCCGACTCCACCCTGATCAGGGGGATGTCCATGGCCTCCGCCATATAGGGTACCGCATCCATGTTCGGGGTATGGAATATCCATGAACCGTCGCTGGAGACGATGTTGACCAGGAATCTTATCTCATGGCCCATCTGCGTTGCCAGGTATGTTGCGAATGCGGAATCCTTGCCTCCGGAGAACAGGGCTGCCAATCTCATGTGAGGTGGATGGATGAAAGGATTAATAACGCATCCGAACATCGCTGTAAACATGGATGCTAGCGCGCTCAAGAAGATCGTTGCGGAGAAGGCTGTCGACAAGTACGTCAAGGACGGAATGAACGTTGGTCTCGGGACCGGTTCCACCGCATATTTCGCGATCAAGAGGATCGGCGAACTGGTATCCGTAGGGATGAAGCTCACATGTGTGGCCACATCCGTGCAGAGCGAGGATCTGGCGAAGGAGTGCGGCATCACTGTCGTGGATGTGGACGATGTGGACCATCTCGACGTGACCATCGACGGTGCCGATGAGGTCGATGATGACATGAACCTCATCAAGGGACTCGGTGGTGCTTTGGTGAGGGAGAAGATCGT
>JAFSYZ010000192.1 GCA_017455785.1 Candidatus Methanomethylophilaceae archaeon | reverse complement strand
TCCAAAACATCGATCATGGATTGTGAGGACAGTCTTCCCATGGCGATGGGATCCTTCTCACCGTTCCTCTCTGCTTCACGCAGGATATCGTATCCTTTCAGGATCGCATCGTTGTAGTCGGGGAACTCCTTGACCGCCCTTTTGATGGCCGGGTTGAGGAACAGTAACCCCAGTTTACCTTTCAAGCTGTTGGGATTGTCGCTCACGTCATCGAGCAGACTGTTGTTCGCCACGAGTATGGAATAGGCGGTGAGCTGATGCATAAGAAAATCATTGCTGGCACTGTGTTTGAAGATGCACAATCTGCCACCTGGTCTGTTATCGATCAACATCCCGTCATCGAGTATGGAATTGAAGAACAGGTTGGCGAAAGTCATCTCATAATTCACTGTCAGTGTGGAGAAATAACCGTACTCCTCCCTGAGGTGATGGCACGTCTCACAGTAATAGCTCCTGTAGATACGGCGTGCATCATCGGAGAGCATGCTCTCGATGGGTACGGTATATCCGAACATACGTCCAGCATCTTCTGTAAACGCTTTTATATTTTGCTTCCATAACGATTTATATTATCTGCCAGTCGGCAGAAACGGTGAAACAATGTCTGACGATTCATCCACGCAGGAACTTGTACAGCAGTACAACACCCAGTCCTCGACCAACCCGACGGTTGCAAGGGACAACTACAAGGGACCCACCCCGAGAGCGGATTCATGGGAGTCCCAGGCTCACCACGGCGGCCCAATGTGTTACGGATGCTGCGGAACCAAGTGCCTGGTAGCATTCATCGGAATCGTTGTCGTGCTCGTGGTCTGCTGTTCATACGTATCACAGGATGGACAGTGCTGTTCGATCTGCTATTGGCCGTTCTGAACAGTTGACAGGGGCCTACTATGGAGCAGTTCATAACTGTCATAGTCAAGCCCACGCTCGATTGCAACATCAAGTGCAGACATTGTTATCATTCCACAGGGTGCGACAGCACCCTGATGGACATATCGACTTTTGAAAGGACCGTTAAACTGGTCAAGGATTCCTACCGTTTCACCAGGTTCATATGGCACGGTGGTGAGCCCATACTGGCGCCTCAGAGCTTCTACAAGGAAGCCTTTTCCATTGAGAAGAAATACTTCGGCAAGAACGCTTGTGAGAATACCATACAGACAAACGGATCCCTGCTGAACCAAAGATTCATAGAGTTCTGCAAAAGCAACCGTGTGAATCTCGGTATATCCTATGAGGGCGGATTCGGTAACGGACTGCGCCCCGGATTGGATGAGAAGTACATCGATTCCATGGTCGAATACATGGTGAAGAAACAGCACATGTTCCTGATCAGTGCCACCATCCATGGTGGTAACATCGACAAGATCGATAACATCTATGAGAAGTTCACAGGGATGGGTGCATCGCTCTCCCTCAATCCCGTCATAGACCTCGGTCGTGCGAAGGACAATCCCGATCTGCATCTCGACCCGGATATGTTCGCTGAGAGGATGATATCTTTGTTCGAGAGGTGGGCCAAGGACCCGAATGTGAAAGTCCCTGTGCTCCCGTTCTTCCCTTATGTGATAACCGCTATGGACGGCTATGCGAACATATCCGATTGTCCGCACGCCTCCTGTCTTACCAAATGGATCTGTGTCTATCCCAACGGTGACGTCTATCCTTGCGGTAAGGCATGTCCTCCTGAATACAGGTTGGGCAACATCAACGAAGTATCATCTATCGGAGAACTGTTCGATTCCGATGGCATCAGGAACATATTGATCCCATCAATCAAGAGAAGGGATGCATGCAAGGATTGCAGCATATATCAGTATTGCAATGGCGGATGTACGATAGATGCTCTTACCGATGGGGATGCAACAGCACCGGGAGGGGCCTCCTGCAGGATCTACAAGGCGCTCTTCTCTCATATCAAGGATTTCGTGGATGATATCATGGCTACCAAACCCGATATGTCCGGTTATAACGGATTCATCAAGGATGTCGTCCTAGGCAAGCTGATCAATCCACAGATAATCGATGGTCAATCTATCCAATGATGTCGAAGGAACATTCTCAGAGTGACATCGTTATAACCATCTCCGTAGATACGAGGTACATAGTTGGAGGAAACCCCATGTCAGATGTGAAGATCACAGTCGATGCAGGAGTATGTAGGTTCAAGACCATCATCGAGGCCAAACAGGATGACGAGATGAACATCGTCTTCAGGATCAAGAGCGAATGTCCTAAGGTAAGGGAGTATGCGAAGCATGTGGAGCCCATCCCGATGTTCGATGCCGTCGCGACACCGTTCTGCGAGAACGTCATCTACAAGGTGGCAGGCAATTATCTGGAGCATGTCGCATGTCCGGTTCCTTGTGCCATGGTGAAGGCCTCGGAGGCAGCAGCTGACCTGGCCTTGAAGAAGAACGTCTCATTCACCATCGAATGAAGAATTAAAGTGCCCCCACAGGGGGCACATTTTCTGTTCAGAGTTTTTTGATATTGCCGTGATCGCCGCAGACGATCATGTCGTCCCTTCCGACGGCATCCATGATCTTTCCGAGCTGCTTACGGGTGGAATCGAGTCTGGCGGGATCCTCATTCACATTGGTCAGGAAGAACGGTGCGATGCCATTGAACTCCTCCCTTTCCGGAATCAGGTCCTTCAGATTAGCGTAGATGTCTCCTGTGAAGAGCAGTTTGTGTTCTCTGCACAAGTATACCATTTCACCATCCAGATTTCC
>JAFSYZ010000191.1 GCA_017455785.1 Candidatus Methanomethylophilaceae archaeon | reverse complement strand
TATGGTGTAGTCATTCCTGCCGTTGTCCTGATCGATGATCGATACCATCAACACCATCGCCGCTACTGAAATCAGTGCTGCAGCGATTAGGACTGGGGCCTTGGAAGTCATTGTCCGTACAAGCAATTGATGTCTTTAAAACAATACGTATGGGTCAGTTGGATCCTATATCATTGTTCCGATCCGTTTGAACCGTTGTTCTCCAGAATTTGATACGTTTACCGATGGGCACTTTTTTCGGCTTGAAATCATACGCATCCCTGACGATGAGTTGTACGAAGAAACCATCCTCACCGTATATCCTCACGGTGTCACAGGTCTCTGCATCTCCGGTATCAGTATGTAAGCCTCTGAGTATGAATCTGTAACCGTCTACGAAGGAGGAATCGTTCAATGATGAGATGGTGACATATGTGCGGCCATCTTTCCTGAACATTCTTGTTTTATACCTATTGGATTGGGCAGATGACATGATGAACTCATAACTCTCACACCATGTTCCTCCAGCGTCCATATCACAGAGTTTCTTAACGGTGGAACGGGGAATGGTCACCCCAATAGGTACACTGGAGTCCTTGATGTCATCGAAGGACATCTTGATGTTGTACAGCACAGTCTCGGCTTTGATGGTCTTGGACCGCATCATCACCATTAGGACGATCGTCAGAATGATGATCGGCGCAGATGGCAGCACATAATAGATGAGTACGTAGCGTGGCAACACCTCCAAACGGATCGATGTAAGGATGTCCACGATCTGCATTGTCATCAATGCGAGTGTGGAGAAGAACATCAGCATTGTGTTGTTGGATACCCTCATGGTGAAGACGATGAGATTGATGAATAAGAATACCCCGATGAAAAGTTCCAATGCACCTTCCATGAAGTTGATGACCGAACGGCCGGTGATCTCAGCATATTCAACAAGATAGAGGTATGAATAACCGAAAGATGACACGCAAAGTATGAAGGTTGTGATTATCAGTACGGCCCTCAGGCTCTTATGTCTGAATAGGAACAACAGCACTGCTCCGATGGCACACAGGATCGGTACGAAGATGTCCGCCCAAATGGCTACGAGCGCATCCTTGTCCAAGACGATGTAGTCCGTCTTGGAACTGATGCTGACGACTACATAGACGATAAGGGTCGTCAGGATGATACGATAATACATCTGCAACTCCTTCTCCGCGTTCATTCCATCGCCTCCATCCTGATGGATGCACAGATGCCCTTTTCATCGATCAGCTCTATTGTCTCATTGTCCTGTACATAACTGTCCGCTCTTATCCTGTGGCCTGTTATGAATGAATCCGTATGATCATCGATGACCGTGATGTAAAGAGCGGGATCGTCCTCCCATCTGTTCAGAATGACGTCCCTGTCCCCGTTTTTGGTATGGAATGTCACCTGTTCCTCTCTTTTGACGATCCCACCGACGGTCTCCTCTTTCCATGAGGGAGATGAGAATCCGTCGATGATCTTCTGACCGTCCTCCATCGATACACTAACACATTCCCCCACCGAGAACCTCTGTGCGGTTATGGCAGACAGTCTCTTTATGCGTCCCATAGGTGCATTGTTGACGACCTCTTTCGAGAAAAGCACGAACAGAAGTGCTACGTATAATGGCATGTACAACATCGAATCGGCCGCATATTCGTAAAGAAGTGCCGGGTTGTATTGTTTGTAGATGATATATATGTGGAGCAACACATAGCCTATGACAATCCCTAATGTGGTGTATTTCATGACAACAGGGTCCCTGGTCCTGACGGTCAGATGATTGTAACCGCCTACGATCAGATTGATTCCTATGATGATGAGGATGAAATTCGAGTAGAAGGTAATATCATTCTCCGATACGAGATACGGTATGGATCTCAATAGCCTGGAGATACCAAGGGTCAGGGCATAGATACCGATGGCGAAGTAGTTGCCCATTTTCCGTTTGATGAGAATGATGACCCCGCCCAAAACCAGGGCGATCCTGCTCAGAACGACGAAGATATCGCCTGAACTCTTTATAACTATGCCTTCGTTATAATCGAACGACCCTGTCTGCATTATCAGCAATATCGTTCCGGTGAAGATCATCATGAGACTTAGAAAGGCTCCTGCGACCCATCTTTTGGGTGCTTCCCTGACCGATCTGTTCTCCATGTGCCCCCTGCCTCTCTATATTTCTGTGGTGTCCACAGGTATCAGTCCGTCATACCAGGTGATTGTATAACATCTGAATATCGATAGAGATCGTTCAATCATCCTGTTACGGTCTGAGGACGGTATCGCTCTATTGTGATTATAGACTATTCTATGGGAGATGCCGATGATATCACAAAACAACGATATTGAAAAGTATGTTGGATGATTCATTGAACGATTTGAATTCCATATCTACAAACCTCTGGATGAGTCGTCAATCGGAGTGGAAAATTCGTTGTGGAATATATTAAATACTGAATGTTTGTTGGTGATATTGCCAAGTATTACACATAATTCACCACGAATATGTCGTCGACCGTTCCTTAATAGGATTGGAGACTTGGTCCCGTGGCTTCGGTGTCATATCGAAGAACGATGATAAACACGATAGTTCTCATGGTCGGTGTTCCGCGTTTCATACGCACGGCGTAAGCCATTCAACACCATGTACATCACGTGCTTCATGAGTTGCACTATCACGTACGACAATACATACGCGATAATCTGTTAGATCTGGTTCCCCCGAACATAATTCTATAGTTTCTGCGCATAATCGTCGTGCCTGAATGTTCACCATACAGATCGGGGTGTCCGCGTTAATTCGCATCGGCGTAAGCCGTCCTTCCCGTTGCTGCTCCCACCACGGGAGCGTCTGTAATACTGTTCACAGCGATGTGGGCGGAATGAACGGTGCAGTCCTGGATAGATCGGGGTGTCCGCGCCATCCGGCGCACACGGCGTCAAAGCCGTTATCCCGTTGTCGGTGTTCCCGTAAGGGATAATACATCTATCACTTCCTAGGGGAGTGGCGCTTCGCGCCCCTCTCGCCAGGCGGGGTCAACTATCGGTACGGAAGTAGGGTGTCCGCGCCATACGGCGCATACGGTCAAAAGCCGTATTTCCTACAGGGGTATGACCAAAAATCACACGTCCGTACATAGTGAGCTGAGCGATCGGCTATCATCGCCACGCCGCCCTATCGGCGGGCCGGGAGGGTCATCCTCCCGGTGTAATTCGACGTAGTTTGTATCTATTCAACGTAGAAGTTCTTGTTACGGTTATTTCTTGTCCTGGACGAAAACATCATAAATGTTCAGATGATGTTTATCAACAGCCATGGATTTCAAAAAGATCGCCCCTATCATTCTTTTGATTGCCACAGTATTGTGCGGTTTCATGGCCGTCTGCGGCCGTAATCTCCTGAAAGCGGGATTATCGACCTTCGACATCACCTTTCTGAGGCTCTTCATCTCAACAGCGGTGCTCTTCATATTCATGCTCATATTCTCGCGTCAGGATCTGAAGATAAGGAAGAAGGATGCTCTATACTTCATCCTGTTCGGTGTTTTCAAGTTCCTGTCGGACTACACATTTTTCCGTTCGGTGGACACCATCAGCATCAGTCTGACGTCCCTTCTTCAGAACACGGCGCCGTATTTCGTAATGATCGTCTCCTACTTCCTGTTCAAGGAGAAGGTATCAGGAAAAACCATCCTGGCGATGATGCTTGGGACATTCGGATGCATCCTGATGTCCGGTTCAGCTCTTTTCAGAGCGAGCATAGATCCGATGGGACTGGTTTTCGCTATTCTTTCCGGATTCTTCCTTGCTATGTACTTCATAGGCAGCAGGATAGGCAATGACAGGGGATATGGCGTCATGACTTACCTCTTCTACGTTATGTTCATCGCTACCTTAGCGTCCTTACCGTTCACCGACCTAGGTAGGATCGTGGGATCTATGGCGGACACTTCTGTAATAGTCAACTCCCTAGCGCTAGGAATACTGATCACTCTGATTCCCTATTATATCATAGCATGGAGCGTCAAGTATGTGGGACAGCTGAAGGCATCCGTGATAACCGTTTCTGAAGTCGTATTCGCAGCCATCTGCGGAGCCATGTTCTTCAATGAGGCCTTGGACATATTGGATGTGTTTGGTGTCATAACGATGGTGGTATCCATTGTGACGATCAGCGCAATATCTGTGAAGAACAAGGATGCTCAGGATTCTGATATCATTTGACCCCACTATCG
>JAFSYZ010000190.1 GCA_017455785.1 Candidatus Methanomethylophilaceae archaeon | reverse complement strand
TACTCGGCGGTGTGCTTCACCATCCAGAAATCATCCTTCTTCTTCTCCTCACCGATACCGTTCATGGCGTTGTAACGTGTCATGTCCAATTCCACTAGAACGGCCTGAGGCCAGATGTGCTTGATGATGAACATTATAGGCTCGGCTATGTCGACGACATGTATGGTACCTATTATCGTTATCATCGCCGAGCGTTATGTCTTTCCTGGTAAAATATGTTCCATCATTCAACGTCTGGTGGCAATTTACTTAATGTGTCGTTCGTATGACCATCCATGGGCGTCAGATACGATCTCATGGTCTTCGATATGGACGGTGTTCTCACAAAACGTAACACATGGGGTCATGTCCATGATGAGATGGGTGTAAACAATGACGACTCGATGAATCTCTTCCTGGAAGGAAAGATAGATGAGAATGAGTTCATCAGACGCGACATGGGCATGTGGATGAAGAAACAGCCCGGTTTCTCAAGAAAGGATTTGTTGCATATAGTGAGGACTACGCCTCTGATAGGCGGGATCCAGGAGACGGTCGCCTGTCTGCAGTACAACAGGATAAAATGTGTAATATGCAGCGGAGGTCTGGAGGTCGCTGCGAAGATGCTTGCCGAGGAATACGGATTCGACGGTTATGCCGCAGTGGAGTTCGAATTCGATGAGAACGATGTGATGACCGGAGGGTTCACTAAACATACCGACCTCGAGGATAAAGGGATCAGGACCAGGGAATTCATCGAGGAATACGGTACCACGCCGGAGAGGACGATAACCATCGGCAACTCCTTCACAGATGCAAAGATGATGGATGGTACGGGGCTGAAGATTGCATTCAACCCGGTGGATGACACTGTGATAGAGGCATCCGACGTCGTCGTCAGGAGCGACAACATCTCCGATATCTTGGATATAATTCTGGGCGACGAGAAGGAATGAGTCCGGATCAGAACTCGATGTCCTCTTCCTCATCCTCTTCGAATTCGAGGATGGGGACGGTCTTCTCCTTCATCTTGCCGTAGATCCTAACGACATCCCTTGCTTCAACGGTGCCTTTGGAGACAAGCTTGTCACGGGTCTTTATCGCATGAACGTAGCAGTCCATGTCCTCCAGTTCCAAAACCTGGCCGATCTGGAACTCGTCATCGGGTTCCCTCTCGATACGTCTGGAGTAGCTCTTCCTGTTGTTGTTGACGGTGACCTTCAGGTTCAGGACGTCGAACTGCTGTGCCCAAATCGTCTTCACTTTGTCTGTGAGGGCCTTCTTCTTCCTCTGTCCCTCTCCGAGGTCGATGGCGCAGACCCTGAGGCGGCGTCCGTCCTCAAGGAAGAACTCGTCGCCGATGGCGATCATCTCTCCCTCTTCCAACTCAGTCTCCGATTTCTCCGATACCGGTCCGTCGCTGATGATGACAGGTACCTTCATCAGTCTGGGGATCCTCAGTGTTGCCGAGAAGGTGTTACCGCATTCGGTGCAGCGGAAGGTACCTTCTAGTGTTGTCTTCCCGATCCTGGCCCTGAGCACCTCGTGTGTGGTGTAGTCATCGCATTTGGCGCAATCGTAGATTATCTCCTCAGGGACCTCTCTCGGCATGTTATCACAACTTGAACGGAGCGCCGTGACCCGGCACTATCACATCAGCGTAGTCGCAGATAGTCTTAATACTTTTCATGGCAAGGTCCTTGCAGACATGTAATCTAGGTGGGACGTTCTGCAGTATGTTGTCCTGGAGCGGTACAGCATCGCCGGCTATGACATACTTCCTTCCGTCATCGCCCTCGACGAAGACGCTCATGGAATCCCATGAATGACCGGGCGTGTGTCTCAGTTCGACACCCTTGGCGATTGTGGCGTCGCCCTCAATGATCTCGGCGCCTTTCAGCGGTTCATCCTCACCTGAATGGATGAGGACCTTGGCATTCGGGAACAGATCAATGTTACCTATGTGATCGTCATGGTTGTGTGTAATGACCACAGTATCCACATCCTTGGCGAAGACGCCGATCATCTTCAAGGATGATTTCAGAGCGGGCCTCATGTACTTCGAGCTGGTGTCCACGACAATCAGTCTGTTGCCTGTTTTGATCAAAGTGGATGTGGAATGAGCTTCCAGTATGTTTCCGTCGTCATCACGTATGAGGTATCCGATTGCAAGTACGTCCAGGGTCGCCATGCATGTGTATGGACGGATGAGAGTATAACACATGCGTTGCAGTCGAATGTTAGAAAATGCCGTAAGATGGGAAGGCCGGTGTATTGCCGTCCAACCACGGCGGCGATATCCGGTACCGTCCTGGCAGGAGGTGTGACGATCGTTTCGATCACTATCGAATGCCGTATATGTGGTATTCGTATCACGATTGAGACTGATGTTTCATAGAGATACGGAGTTCTGATCCACTTTGAAGATCCGAATGGATCATCACTTCTCCCATGTTATGACTTATGCTTCCAGTATCTACTGATTGTTGAAATGTCGCCTAAACAATGCAATTTCACTAATACTACGAAACTCTTCTCGACATATCGGAAGGATGTATAGCAATGGAATACGACCCGCATATCGACATCCAAGTCACTGAGGACGTCTACCCTCCGTC
>JAFSYZ010000189.1 GCA_017455785.1 Candidatus Methanomethylophilaceae archaeon | reverse complement strand
CAATATTCAGAGGGCCGTAGAATAACATGGTCAGTATGTAGGTCGGAAAGGTATCAGAAACTGATTATTGACACCTTCTAGCGAATGCTATGGCTCCAACCTTGTTTTTATATTACAAGATTGATAATATTCTGGATTGACCGCCATTTCAAGTTGAAATAACACAGTTTCAGAATCGGTGAAGTATAAATGCGATGAGTATAATTGATAATCATAACCTAGAGACCTCCCCCGAAGGGGAGTAAAAGGTTTTCTCAGGCTAAAACCTGAGAAGCTCGATTAAAAATCGAGCGATCTCTAGGGCAAGGGAGATGGCCTTTGCAATCAGGTCTCCCTTGCCGTTCCTAGGTTCGATTATTCTCACCTCCGAACGTTGAGACAAGGTAGGTCCGATCACTCTGGAGAAGTCCGTCGCGATCGGACTTCATCCCTTGCAATGATGATAAAAAATGGATTTCGATTTAATAGGCGCATACTACGGTTAGTGGTTAGCATCGATCACAGCGGTACCCTATCGATGACCGTGTGCACCGCACCGGTGGGTCTCAATTCACTTCCCATGACTTTGATTTCGGTGCAACTGAACTGTGAGAATATCGCATCATGATCGAGGATTCCTTCGATATCGGCCTTCCCTTCGACCCTTCCGATCGTTATGTGTGGTGAGAATTTCTTCCCGTCATAATCTAACTTCATACTGTCGAGAATCTTGGTGACGATATCCGAGGCCTCGATGAGACGTTCCGGATGCTCAACACCTATCCAAATCACCCTTGGCCTTTTGATATCAGGGAAAACGCCGGTACCCTTCACACATACGTCGAACTGTCCGAATCCTTTGAAAGCATCCTTTAATCTGCTGCACAGTTCGGGCAGTTTCCTTTCATCGGTATCGCCGAGGAACCTCAGTGTTATGTGTATCTGTTTGAGTGAAACGGCCCTGACATTTCTTGTACGATGTGCTTCATCGACGATATCCTTGATGCTGTTGGTTATCGGCACATCTATCGAAATAAAGGTCCTGACAGTTTTTGCCATGAACCCGGGTAGTATTTCCCTGTTATAATTGATATAGGCTCATGCCATATCCACTGACAGGTTGATGGGGGTCGATATCCGGCTCCCTAGAAGTGATATCATGTCAGACAATCCGATAGAGATCGTCAAGCTCAGGAAGGAGTACGGCAGATTCGTCGCCGTCAATGACCTGACGCTGTCGATCAAGAAGAACAGCTTCACCGGACTGCTCGGACCGAACGGTGCGGGTAAGTCGACGACGCTGAAGATCCTGACACATCTTATCAACGCCACATCCGGTGAGGCTTTCCTCAACGGTATCGATGTGATCAAGGACCCCAAGGGTGCATTGACCGATGTCGGTACTGTCATAGAGACGCCCGAGTTCTACTCGTATCTCACCCCGAAGGAGACATTCAGGTATGTGGGCGAACTGATAGGGATGACGAAGGAATCGATAGCCAGTCAGACGGATGAGATCCTGGAAAGGGTCAAGATGTCCCAATGGCAGGACAAGAAACTGGGTACATTCTCGAAGGGTATGAGGCAGAGGATAGCATTGGGTCAGGCGCTGTTGAGCGACCCGAGCATCATCATCTTGGACGAGCCCACATCAGGTCTCGATCCCAGGGGTATGGCGGAGATCAGGGAGGTCCTGAAGAACCTCAGGAACTATTCCAAGAATCTTACGATCGTGATGAGCTCACACATACTGCCGGAGGTCCAGGACCTGTGCGACAGGATAGCGTTCATCAACCATGGAACATTGTTGATGGATGATGACATCTCAGCATTCGAATCCAATGACGGGATGAGGAATGTCATCGTCAAGGTCGACGGATTCCCAACAGACAACATGATGAGGCAGATCAGCGACCTGGACTATGTGATATCAGCGGAACGTCTGGGTAATGACATTTCTATAACATTGGGTGCTGACATCTCACTGAGATCGAGGCTGTTCAACGATGTCGCAGCGATGGATATGAAGGTATACGGATTCACAGAGGAGGACTCTCTGGAAGAGACCTATCTCAAACTTATCAAGGAGTCGAGATGATGGTCAGCGATCTGAAGCAGATAATGGTAGTTACCAAGAACGAATTGATCAAATGCGTTCGCGGTAAGAAGTTCCTGATCAGTCTGGGGATAGTAGGTGTCGTGTTCATTCTCATTACGCTCTTACAGCTCGTGACAGGTGCATGGGACAGTCTCAATGGGGTCGGTATCTTCATAGACACGTATTTCGGGAATGCGACCCTTGTCATCGCATTGGTGGTCGCCCTCCTGTCATCGACGGCTATCGTATCAGAATTCGAGGAGAGGACGGCCCTGGTACTGTTCACAAGGCCTATCAAGCGCACATCGATTTTCGTAGGTAAGGTCCTCGCATGTGTGATAATCGAGGCGGCCATCATTCTCGGATACTATGTCCTGGCATGTCTTGTGGGTATAATCAAGCTAGGTGCTCTCTCACCTGACATCATCCTGTCATTCCTCATCGCGGTACTCTATGCGTTCGCAGCATCAGGTATAGCTTTCATCATCAGTTCCTTTTTCAAGAAGGGCAGCGTGTGTACGATCATCGCACTTCTGGTGCTTGTTGTGATCCTTCCCATCGCATCTGCGATGGTAAGTTCCAGCGGTGCCGACAGCTGGTACATGATGGATGAGGCAGGAAGCAGTCTGTACAAATGTGTGCCGGAATATGTCGAGTACCGTAACTCCGTGACCAACGAGGTGGCGGAGGTGATAAGGAATGCTACGGAGATCCTCAAGGCGTTCTCCTCCGATGATCTGCAGCCTGCCATCACGTGGATAGACGGGTTCGTGACATCGGCCGACTTCTCCAAATTAGATACCAATACACAGAATTCTATGCTGTATCTACAGTCATGTCTGCATATGGGTACGAGCGAGTACATGTACGTCATGGTGCAGATCCTTGAATCCATCACCGAATCACCGATGATGGCTCCGATGAAGAATCCTGATGTATTCCGCTCTGCGATCGTCCTCATCGTCTGGGGATTGGTCGGATTAGTGGTCTCTTGGATCAAGTTCGTGAGAAGGGAGTTCTGATAATTTCAATGCCGTCCAGGTGGAATGCCTGGACGGTAAACGTTTTATCCAATGAGTAGACGTTTATACATTTCTACGATTATCGTAGCATGATTAAGGATGAGACCTCTAAGAGGGCATCATTCAGCGGAAGATTGGGTTTCGTCATGGCCGCAGCGGCCTCCGCCGTCGGTCTGGGGAACCTATGGAGGTTCCCATACCTCACGTCACACTATGGAGGTGGGATCTTCGTCATCGTCTACATCATACTGGCGGTGACGTTCGGATTCTCACTGATGATCGCTGAGATCGCCCTGGGAAGGAAGACCGGAAAGTCATGTATCAGTGCTTTCGGAGATCTTTGTAAGAAATACAAATGGATAGGTGTCATAGCGGCCCTGGTACCGTTGTTGATCGTTCCGTATTATTGTGTCATCGGCGGATGGGTGACCAAATGGTTCTCGATGACCGTCACAGGCGATCTCTCCACCCTTGCGGCGGACGGCGGTGCATACTGGTGGGATTACATCACAGGTAACATCGCAGGTATGAGCGATCCAACATTATGGTTCATCATCTTCGCAATGCTCTGTGTGTTCTGTGTCGTCGTCGGTGTCGATAGGGGAATAGAGAAGCTCAGCAAGATACTGATGCCTCTTCTCCTGTTCATGATGATCGGAATAACGATATACGAATTCACGCTGCCAGGATTCTGGGATGGTGTTGTATTCTATCTGAACCCGGATGTATCCAAGCTCAGCGGAGGTACCTTCCTCGGAGCGATCAGTCAGATCTTCTATTCCATGTCATTGGCCATGGGTATCATGATCACATACGGTTCGTACATGAAGAAGGATGTCAGTATCGAGAAGTCCACAAGGAACATCAGTGTCATCGATACTGTGGTCGCAATCCTCGCAGGATTTATGATAGTTCCTGCAGCATTCTCCATGGGACTCGGTGATTCCAAGGGTATGGGTCTCATGTTCATGTCCCTGCCGCAGGTGTTCGCACAGATGCCCGCAGGAGAGATCATCGCTCCAATATTCTACCTTCTGGTCTTGTTCGCAGCACTTACATCGGCAGTATCATTGTTGGAGACTGTTGTGTCGGTATTCGTCGATCTGAAGAAGATCAGGCGTAACGACTCCATCGGTATCTCCGCGGTCCTTCTGGTTCTCCTCGGTATCGTGTCCGTCATGGGATTCGGACCCTGGATGACCAACTTCGGAGCCTTCGACCAAGGTGCCGGTTGGTTGGGGATATTCGACACCGTCACCAACTCGATATTGATGCCAGTCATCGCCATATTGACATGTGTCTTCGTCGGTTATGTGATCAAGGTACATGTGATCACTGACGAGGTGGAGGCGGAAGGCAATGCCTTCGTATCGAAGCGGGTCTTCGAATACATGATAAAGTATATCTGTCCGATATGTTTGGCGGCCATTCTGATATTCGGTCTGCTGGACATGTTCGGTGTGTTCTCGGTGTATTGAGAAAGCAATTACCCGGAGGCGATGCCTCCGGGATTATATTTTATCATTTGAAAAGGAAGATTCCATACAGCGTGACGCTGTCCTTCGAGAACTCGAACTTCTCGCCGATGGATCCGATGTAGGACGTCATGTCTATACCATATCCGCTTACCGATGGTACCTGCATCTCAGGGAATGGACATGGTTTATCATCGAGGACGGAACATCTTTCACAGTATCTGCACGGTCCGTCGGCAAGGGCGAATACGTTGTATCCCCTTGCCCTGCATTCGACCATGATCTCACGGCACTCTTGCCTGAAGCCGTCCATGAGGGCATCCAGTCCTGCGTGGTCGTTGAAGTCCACGTTCTCGTATTTCCTGATGTATATGTCGGCATCCTTGGATATGGAAATCCTTCTGATGCAGAATTCGGGGGAACCGCAGTTTGGTGGGCAGGTCCAGCTCGTACCGTAGCATTTACAGACGTTGGTCTCACAGGTCTTCCTGTTCTTCGTTATCGATTCCTCGGTGACCACAGGTACCTTCACATTATTGATGACCCTGACATCCGGTCTGTCGCCAACGATGCTCATTATCAATCCAGATCTGTCGGACATATCTGTTGGAATGTTGTACGGATTAAAAAAATACTGTAGGCACCCAGATGCCTGGGTGCCACAGTTCGTCAGAAGATTGTGTTCTGTGATTCCAGATAATCCAGGATCTTCCTTCTTAGTTCGGCGTATTCAGGTGCCGCTCTCTCCCTTGGACGTTCTCCGGGAACCTCGAGTATGTTATGGATGGTCGCAGGTCTCTTGGAAAGGACCAATATCCTGTCTGAAAGGTATATGGCCTCATCCACAGAGTGTGTCACGAAGATTATGGTCCTGTGCGAGTTCTTCAACACTTCTACGAGACTGTGTTGGAGGATGTTTCTGGTCTGGGCATCCAAGGCACCGAAGGGTTCATCCATCAGGATGACCGCCGGGTGCATGATCATAGCACGTGCAATGCCCACGCGCTGTTTCATTCCGCCTGAGAGTTCGTGGATCCTGTGGTCCGCATACTCTTCCAATCCCATCGCCTTGAGATACCTGGTAGAACGTTCGCGGCGTTCCTCCTTCGGTACACCCGCGATCTCCAATCCGAACTCTATGTTCCTTCTGACGGACCTCCACGGGAACAGAGCGAAGTCCTGGAAGACCATTCCACGATCGGAACCTGCGGTGGTGCATTCTTTGTCCCCGATGGTTATCTTTCCGGAAGTCGGCTGAAGCAGCCCTCCGATACACCTCAATATGGTCGATTTTCCGCAACCGGATGGTCCGACGATTGAGAGGAGCTCCCCCTTCTTGATGTCAAAGGATATGTTGTCAACCGCCACTGTCGTGCTGTTATCCGTACGGTATGTGACGTTCAGGTCCTCGATCTTCAACAGTGTCTCCCCTTCCGGGATGTCTTCGTAGAGCTTATCGGTACGGTCGGCACGGACCCTGTCCTTGCTGCTGTATTTCTTGCCGAGAATGACTATTTCCTCGCTCATGCGTCCAACCCCATTCTTCTAGAGATGCATTTGCTTGCATACTCGGCCACACCTGTGGTCAGTAGACCGAGTACGGCGATGATTATGATTCCGGCGAATGCGTAATCGTATGATGCGTTATCGATCATGAACTTGACGAAATAACCTATTCCGCTGAGTGTGGTGTTGTACAACTCTGCCGCGACGATACACATCCATCCTACTCCGAGACCGACCTTGACACCGTTCATCAGATACGGGACGGTGGAGGGCACGACGACCTTCACGAAGATCTGCATCCTCGATGCACCCAATGTCTTGGCCGCATCAAGCAGTTTGGTGTCGATCTTCTGCACTCCGAACACTATGTTCGTCAGAAGTGGGAAGAAGATACCGACGAATACCACCATGATCGAACCGTTGGTCGCCTGGAAGATTATGACGAATATCGGTGCCCATGCGATAGGTGCGATGGGTCTGAGGACCTCAACCCAGGGGGTGAAGAATTCCCTCAGGATTTTGAAGTAACCCATTAGGAGACCTACAGGCAATGCCAGGACAAGGGCGAGCAGGAATCCTTTGATGAATTTGCTCAGACTCGACCAGATCCAGGACCACATCGAACGGTGTTCGATGGGATCGCCGTTGTTGAAGAAGTCGAAAAGCGCAACAAATGCCTCTCCCGGTGTCGCCAGGGGTGACGTGTTGAAGTCCATCGTCTTCTGGATGATCGTAGATACCAACCACCAGACCCAAAGCAGGACGATCAACGATATGACCGTTATCACTCCCGTCCTTGCGAGCCTATGGTATTTGTTGTGCTCATCGTACTTCAGTGCCATGATTTATCCTTACCCGACCAGAATGTGGTCTCCGTTTATAGTATTAGAGGTCGCAGGCGGTGCACCGAGGAATCCGATGTTGACGTCCTTACTGAGCAGGAGTGTAGCGATCTCTCCACCGTTAGCTCCCTTGGCCAGCGTGACGTTCAGACCGTAATCTGCGAAGTAGGATTTGGCGATTGCAACGTGTATAGCCAGCTGGTGAATGTCACCGTCGATCACAGCAACATTGACGGTAGCGCCGATGGTCTTTGTCGCTTTTCCTGCAGCAGCGTCCTTGACGTAGGAATCGTCGACGAACGCATCAGCGAACTTGTCAGGGTTGTTGAACTTCTTGGAGGTGATGACACCGAGGTCCTTCAGGTCCGAGGAGAGTGAGGAGATGTCCTTCTCGAGTTTGGACAGGTCTCCATCTTTGTTGTCCGCGTAGAGGTATGATATGTTGGCCAATGCATCTTCGACCTCAGGCTTCGAGAGAAGTACGGTCGCGTTCATAGCGATTGTCACAAGTTCATCGTAATCGCTTCCGCCCTTCTCGATGGCATTGACCATGAAGTTCACAGCATCCATGTATCCTGCGAGGAACTTGACGACGGTGTCGTGGTTGCTCTGGGCCCAATTGTGGTTGGCTGCGATTATACAGCAGGTGTGTCCGGAGAACACATCGTTGGTAAGTGCAAGTTGTTCGTATCTGCCGTCCTCCTGGACAACCCTCTGGAACTGGGGTTCCCAGATGATTCCACCGTTGATGATATCGTTGTTGTGGATGACGTTGTAGTTGGCGAGGTTGGTGATGTAGTACAGGGTGTCGTTGGCGATACTCTGTCCATCCTTGTAAGCCTCAAGTTTCAATCCTACAGATGATGCGATACTTGCGAGCTGTGTGTGCTGGATCGAAGACACTCCGGGGTCACCGAAGATCAATCCTCCCCATGCATCTTTGTTGTCTGTCGACAGGCTGTAGTTCTTTCCGAAGAACGGGACGTTGTTGCTCGCTCTTGCAGGCATGACCGAACCAGTGCCGAATATTACGAGATTGTCTTTTATGTAAAGTCCCGATCCCTCGCTGTTCACACGTCCGATGACGTTGAATGAAGCATCGTCGTACTTGACGTCGGAACGGTTGTTCTGCAACACAACGAATGTTGCGACACCGGCGACAACGACGATCGCTACTACTATTATTGCTATGATTCTCTTGTCCACTAGGATCACCTTGGATTACTTAACTATCCCTAGATGAGTATATTACACTATTGGGAAAATTTATCCATATTGTGATAAATATATAAGCTATTCCCACTTCGGAATCCGTAGCATCTGGATTGTAACAATTGTGATACTGGCTATATGAACTATAGTTAATTGGTCCGATGGTAAGCCGTTAATACCAAACTGATGATAGGGGTTTTATGAAGATCTACATTCTCGGAGGTTTCCTTGGTAGCGGAAAGACCACACTGCTGATGAAGATGGCGGACAAGCTCATCGAGAAAGGGAACAAGGTATCCATTCTGGTCAATGAGGCGGGCAGCATAGGTGTAGACGGCACGACCATGAAGAACGACGGATACAATTCTGTGGAATTGCCAAGTGGTTGCATCTGCTGTTCCCTGGCAGGAACGATGCAGGACGCGCTCATCAACATCAAGAAGGATTACAATCCTGACGTACTAATCATCGAGCCTACAGGTCTCGCGTTCTCCGGTAAGGTGAAGGAGGCCATACAGCTCATCGACTATCCTGCGGAGATCATCCGTATCGTCGGAATATTCGACGGACCCAGGTTCAAGTTGTTCACATCCAAGAAGCAGGAGTTCTACCAGAAGCAGTTGGAGGATTCCGATCTGCTGGTGATGAACAAGATGGATCTGACGCCCGAACCGGTGAAGAAGGAAGCCGTCGAATGGATGAACGCCAACATACCCGGAAGGAAGGTGTTCCAGGTCGTCGGGACCACAGGCGAGGGTCTCGATGCAGTGTTCAAGGAGTTGGATATATGACCACATCGGTAGAGGAGGCACACGGTGCAGCTGTAGGCTTCTCCGGGCACATCCATGGATTCAATGCGGATGTCGAGTTCAGACTCGCTGAGATGATATTGAAGGTCGGGAAATGGGTGGAGCAGGAATCAGGTATGTTCCTGGGCCACATCAAGATGGCGTTGTCCTGCGGTGATGAGGGTATCAACCTCAATCTTACAGACCTTGATGAGGGTGTCTTGCATCACAACACCATGATGCCCAAGAAGAAGGTCGACTTCCATTTCATGGCGGCCGTCACCGATGTCGATGCCCATGAGTTGGAGCATGTGATGATGCATGCGATAGAGGATTCTGGAGTGGATTTCTGTATCGAGGACCAGTCCGCGACCCACCACCATGATCACGATCATGAGCATGGAGAGGACTGTGATTGCGGATGCCACGACCATGAACACCATCACCATGAACACGGTGAGGACTGCGACTGTGGTTGTCATGACCATGACCACGAACATCATCATGAGCACAAGCACCATCACGAATATGATGAGGACTGCAAGTGCGGATGCCACGATCACAAACACGAATAAACATATCAGTGTCGGCCTTCGGGCCGACCTTTACTTGTTTTCTGAAATCATTGATCCTTGGAGTGCTTTATCGCATCCAGGTAGCCGTATCTGCTGTTCAATCTGTAGATAAGCGTTAATGACAATATCATCGTCAGGCCCTCAGTCAGAGGGAAGGCGTACCATACCGCATCTATACCGAATAATAACGGCAGTACGATCACCATAGGCGCCAACAGTATCAACGAACGCACGAACGAAATCAGAGCGGACACCGGACCGTTGGACAGCGATGTGAACAGGGATGAGGCGTACAGGTTGACACCCATCATCAGGAATCCTACCGAGAACACCTTCGCACCGTTGACGGCGATGTTCATCACATTCTCCGAACTCTGTGCGAACAGTCCTGCTATGGGTTCCGTAAGGAATTCCATGAGGGCGAATATCGTTATGGACACCACTATCACGAATCCCATGGATGTCCTGAACAGCTCGAACATCCTCTTACGGTCATCTGCACCGTGGCTGTATGACATAACAGGCGCTATGCCGTTGGAGTAACCTATTATGGCGGACATGGCCAGGAATTGGACGTAACTGATGATCGTTATCGCGGATACGCCGTCAGGTCCGAGGAATCTCATCATCGTGAGGTTGTATGATAGGATGACTATCGCAGCGGACAGTTCGCTCACCATCTCGGACACACCGTTGAAGCAGGTTTTCGTTATTACTCTCTTATCAGTGGAGGGGCGGGTGAAATGCAGTGTCCTTTTCCTGTTGAGGAAATAGATGATACCGATCGCCGTAGGGACGAGAGATCCCAATCCGCTTGCTATGGCCGCTCCTGTAAGTCCCATGTCGCACTGCACGATAAGGATGTAATCCAATGTGAGGTTGGTCATTCCTCCAGCAACGGAGGATGCCAAGGACATACCTGGTTTCCCTGCAACGATAAGGAACTGAATGAAGATGAACTGCAGCATCAGGAAGGGGACGAACAGTGCCAATATGCGTCCGTACTCCACGCTTCCCCCGATGAGGACATCATCCGCACCCAGCAGCCTGGCGATCGGCTCCATGAGGATGAAGCTCGATACCATCAGGATCACGCTGACGATGACAGCGAAGACGGTGATCTCCGAGAATGATCTGCGCGCCTCATCATCCCTTTTCTGCCCTAGGAGATTCGCAACATAGGCACTTCCTCCCGTGGAGAACATGAAGCCCAATGCTGTAAGAAGGGAGTATGCAGGCATCAGGATGTTCAACGACGCCAATGCGTTGGTCCCGATGAAATTGGAGATGAAGGCCCCGTCGACCACACCGTAGGCGGATATGAACACGATGGTGATCACCATAGGAAGGGTGAATTTGATGATGCGCCATCTTCCTCTGACCTCCTCCAGTGATTGTTTCTGGCCTTCTTCCATGTCCGAAGTATCATCTAGCGTATATATCTAAATGACCGACTTGCAAAATTGGTGCGAGGGTTGGGATTCGAACCCAAGAACCACTAAGGACAGGATCCTAAGTCCTGCGCCGTTGGCCAAGCTTAGCTACCCTCGCACTGGGGCATCGTATGCGGACTTCCTTTTAATAATTGACCGCGAAAGACGGTAATCAGTCTTATATGAGGTCAACTTATCTTGGTACTAGAGGCATAGCATGGTCGATCTACTGGCAGACAGCGGGAAGCAATTGTTGCTAGGAAACGAGGCAATCGTAAGAGGTTTGATAGAATCCGGAGTGAGGTTCGCATCCACATATCCCGGTACACCCTCATCGGAAGTGGGGAACAATCTGGAGAAGATGGGGGACAAGGCAGGGATCTACTTCGAGTTCTCATCCAATGAGAAGATAGCATTGGAGGTTTCTGCTGCAGCGGCATCCGCAGGTGTGAGATCATTCGTGTTCATGAAGCACGTCGGATTGAATGTCGCTGCCGATCCATTGATGACACTTGCATACGCAGGTGTCGAGGGAGGTATGCTGGTGATGACGGCCGATGATCCGTCATGCCACAGTTCACAGAACGAACAGGATAACCGTTATTATTCACAGCTCTCACTGCTGCCCATGATGGAGCCGTCCACGCCCGAGGAGGCGAAGGAGATGCTCCAGTATGCATATCAGACCTCCGAGGACCTGAAACTGCCTCTGATATTCAGGACCACCACCAGGGTCAACCATGCCCGCGGTATCATCGAGTTCAGGAAACCTCTGGACAAACCGGCCGTAGGTCATTTCAACAAGGATTTCAAGAGATTCGTTAACATCCCCGCCAACGCGAGGACCAACAGGGTCATATTGCTGGAGAAGAACAAGAAAGCGTTGGAACTGTCGGAGAGATCACCGTTCAACTTCATAGATGGAAAAGGTGATTCCAACGTAGGTATCATAACATCCGGTGTCTCGTATACCTATGTCAAGGAGTTCACTAAAGGTGCGGACATCCTCAAGATCGGATTCACCAACCCTGTACCTGAGAAGAAGATCGCGGATTTCATCAAAGGGAAGAAGAGGATCATCGTCGTAGAAGAATTGGATCCCTACCTGGAGGACCAGGTCTACAGGATCATGGGTCAGTACGGCATATCCGTAGAAGTGATCGGAAAGAGGAACGGGTTCCTGCCTAAGGAGTGGGAGTTCTCACCGGATACTATGAGGAAGCTCTCCGATTTCATCGAGGTTGCCAAGTTCCCCGAGGCTATGCCTGTTTCAGATGTGAAATTACCTTCTAGGCCTCCGACGCTCTGTGCAGGTTGCCCCCACAGGGGATTGTTCGCCGCGACCAAGAAGGCGGTCGGGAAGAAGGATGTGATCTATTGTTCCGATATCGGATGCTACACACTTGGCGGTCAGCCGCCGTTCAACGAGGCTGATTTCATCATCTGCATGGGAGGAGGTTCCGGAGCGGCCGGAGGATTCTCGGAGTCCACCGATCAGAAGGCGATATCCTTCCTCGGAGATTCCACGTTCTTCCATTCGGGCATACCTTCGCTCATCTCGGCCAAGTTCAACAATCACAAGTTCACCATGGTCGTCCTTGACAACAGGACCACCGCGATGACCGGACACCAGCCCAATCCAGGAACGGGAAGGCACTTCGGCGGTGTGGAGACCGAGATGGTGGATATCGAGGCGATAGTCAAGGCGATCGGTATCGGATTCGTGGAGACTGTCGATTCATACGATGTCAAGAAGGTCGAGCAGGTGATGAAGAGAGCATTGGATTACGATGGTGTGTCCGTCGTGATCTCCAAGTGCCCCTGTCCGCTCGTTCTCAAGAAGGAGAAGAAACTGGTTCCCAAGCTGTGCGAGGTCGATCAGTCGAAGTGTATACAGTGCATGACATGTCTGAAGATGATAGCATGTCCCGCATTGATGAACAAGAACGGAAAGATAGTGGTCGATGAGACCCAATGCATCGGGTGCGGCATGTGTGCCAACGTATGTCCCAAGGATGCCATAGGGGTGAAACAATGAAGTACACAGTCCAGATAGTCGGAGTCGGAGGACAGGGTGTCCTTCTTGCATCAATGGTCCTCGGTAATGCGGCCATGAAAGAGGGCTACAAGGTGGCCATGAGCGAGGTACACGGAATGGCTCAGAGGGGAGGCAGTGTCCTTTGTACCCTGCGTTTCGGTGACGATGTCATCAGTCCTCTGGAAGCGAAGGGAAATGCTGACCTCATCATGGGATTCGAACCTGCGGAGACATGCAGGAACCTTCCGCTCGGCAACAAGAATTCGGTCGTCGTCATGAATTTGGATCCGGTATATCCGTCGATGGTCGCAGCAGGGATGGAGGAGTACCCGAAGATCAAGGATCTCATCGCATCCGCCAAGAAGGTCAACGATAACGTGGTGACCGTGGAGGCCACATCCATTGCTCTCAAAGCTGGAAAGGCCGTTGTCGCGAATGCCGTTATGATCGGTGTGGTCGCTGGAATCAAGGGATTCCCTCTGAAGAAGGATGTTCTCAGGGAGACACTGAAGGAGAATGTTCCAGAGAAGTTCCTCGACCTCAACCTTAAGGCCTTCGAGATGGGATACGAGTATTCCAACAAAGCATGAGACCAATTGATGTTCGGATGTCAAGAATCGATATCCGAACATCATTCATCATTTTTCATAGGTTACGATTTTCGAAGGTTATCCTACCAGATAATCGCAATATTTAAAGAGAGGACGACTATCTTCACATGATGATAGGCGTAATTTTCAATCCTATATCCAGAATGGGCGCGTCAACGCAAAGGATGAAGGAATTCCTTAAGAAGATGGACGAGGCCGGCCTGGAGTACGTCTATCGTGAGACACAGAAATCCGGAGATGCCGGGAACATCGCATTAGAGCTGTTGGACACGTGCGACATCATAATGCCTGCCGGCGGTGATGGAACCGTTTACGAGGTGGTCAATTCGGTGTGGGAGAAGGATGTCACACTGGCCATCCTCCCGTACGGATCCGGTAACGATGTCGCGAGGGGATTGTACAACGGGGTCCCTACGGACGATCAGGTGCTCGAACTTCTCAAGTCCAATTCCACCATGAAGGTGGACTGCGGATTGGTCAACGACCAATATGTATTGACTCTTCTGGGTTCCTTTGGTTTCGGTGCTGCAATGTTGGAGAAGTACCTCCAGAACGGTGGATCGTACGCCAGGACGATCCCGGGACTGATGCTGCGTTGTATCACTAAGAAGTACACGGTGAAGATCAACGGAGAGGTGAAGAACTACGATACCGAGTTCATCTCTGTAATGAACGCTCCGGCTGTCGGAGGTGGAATCACCGTCTACAAGAACTCTACGATGACCGACGGTAAGATGGAACTAGTCGCGATCAACAAGAAGACGAGGATCAGAAGACTGCGTAATTTCATCGCACTCGGATTGGGAAGACTGGAGACCCAGCCTAACATCGACATCATACCGTTCGATGAATGTACGATCATCCCCGAGACCATCGCACTCTGTAACTTTGACGGTGAGCTGATCCGTTTCGAGCAGTTCCATATCAAGGTGTATCCGGGTAAGCTCACGTTCAAGGCCTTCAATAACAAAGAGAACTGAAGTCGTCAGTGTTACAGTTCCTTGAATGTGCCGTAGAAGCGTCTGCCTTTATGGCTGTCCAGACCCCAGCTTGAATCGAAGTCGTTCAGGTCCCTCGCACGCCTTGATGGGATGGATACCGAATGTATCCTGCAACCGTGTTCGCGCAGTGCGATCATCGAACGGTTGCCTCTTCTAAAGTTAGACATGTCCAGGCCGAAATCCGATATCACGACTATGTCTGCCATGATGTACCTGCTGTCAT